>PEAG01000166.1 GCA_002753505.1 Magnetococcales bacterium HCHbin5
GCCGAGGAGGGGCGGGTGGATGAGTTCAAGGAGCAGCTCTCCCGCGGGCAGCGCATTATTGAGGAGTTTCAGCGCACGTTGGATTTTGCCCAGGGTGGGGAGGTCTCCGTGCGCTTGAACGAGTTGTATGAATACATGCTGGAAAATTTGACCCAGGCGGGGTTGACGCACGACTCCCAGTATATTCAGCAGGTGGTCGGCAATCTGAATGTACTGCTGGAAGGGTGGCGGGGTGCCGTCACAGGTGCCGGTACGCAGGCGGATTGATAAAGGGTTGCCATGTCGTATGGTCTGCGCAGCTACAAGACATCACGGGCGAATACGGCTTCCCGGGAGGATCTGCTGATCCTTCTGTACGAGGGTGCGATCCGCTTTTTGGAGCGTTCCATCGCGGAGATGGAGGCCAAAAATTTAAGCGAGCACAAAATGTTTCTGCGCCGTGGTTTGGCCATTATTGCCGAGCTGCAGAACACTCTGGACTTTGAAAAAGGCGAAGATTTGGCGGTGCAGTTGTTTGAGTTGTATGGATTCATGATTGGCCGGTTGACCCAGGCCAATGTGACTCAGGACATGTCTCATATACGGATTGTCATCGCCAACATGAACACTCTGCTGGAGGGGTGGCGGGAGGCGGTGCGGCAGGTCAAGCAGGGGCAGGATGCGGCGGCGGCCGAGGCGGACCCGCAGCGGCGTTTGGTGGGTGGGGTGGCATGAAGGAGATCCTCGCCCGGTTGGAGGCCATCCTGGATGCGCTGGCCAAACCGGAGGAGCTGACTGCCGAGGCGGTGGGGGGGTTGGCTCGAGAGTGGGATGAGGAGATGGTTCGTCTGGATCATTTTCCGGAGAGTGGGGCGTTTCAGGCGTTGTCTCCGGGGGACAGGTTATATCTTCAGGTTTGGTTGCAGCGTCTTCTCGATCGGTTGCCGTCCGTGCAGGCGTTGTTGGTAGCGCACAAGTCGGATGTAGCCCGGCAGCTTTTTTCCGAAAACAGGCGTTTCCAGGCTCTCAACAGCCGCTATTCTGCCGAGTTCCAGGATATCTCCCGGTTGCACCAAAAAGCGTGATGCGGGTCCAGGGGGGTCACCCCCCTGGCGGGTCCAGGGCAGAGCCCTGGGACTTTGCTGTTGCCGTTGCCGTCAAAAAAAGCGTGACGCTGGTTTTTGCGTCATGCGCCCTCAACATGCGCCGCAGGCGATATCTTATGGCCCCCTTGTTTTTCATGGACACTCTCTCCTGGCATGGATTTTCCCGCCAGGGAAAGCCGTTGTTCTCCTCCCTGACCTGGAAGATTGCGGATGGGGAGCGGTGGGCGGTTGTCGGTCCGGAAGGGTGCGGCAAGAGCACGCTGTTGCGCCTGATGGCCGGCTTGATTCGTCCCGACGGGGGTCATCTCTGGCTGTCCGGTCAGCCCCTGGCCCAGGTGGCCAATCGGGCGGAGATTCTGGGGGTGTTGTTTGCCGAGCCGGTGCCGCGTTTCTTGACGCCGGTGGTGTGGGAGGAGGTGGCTCTGACGCCCAGTGCCTGCGGGGTGACTGGGACCGTGTTGCAGCAGCGGGTGGCCGAGGCGTTGCGGGAGGCCGGTATCCCCGAAGTGTTGGCCAGTCGCGAGTTGGCCTCGCTCTCCATGGCCCAGGCCGCCCGCGTGGCACTGGCGGCCGTGCTGGTGATGCAACCCCGGCTGCTGCTGTGGGATGAGCCGGGACGGGATCTCTCCGAGGCCGGGGAGAGGGCCCTGGCGCGGCAGTTGCGCGAAAAACCACTCGCCAGCGTGGTGTTTACCAGTCGCCAGGCACGGGCCGAGCTGTTTGCCGATCGCCTGGTATATTGGGAAGAGGAGGGCCTCAAGATTTCGTAGTGGTGCCGGCTGTATGGTCCCCTGTGCATTTCTCTTTACCAGGTCGCCACCAGTGCGGTACAGTGTGGTGTATCCAACCAGGAGGAGAGAGCTGCCATGCACGTCATTGCATTCGACACGCTGGAGTACACGGAACAACTCAAAGCCGCCGGTATCCCGGAAGAGCATGCAAAAGGTCACGCCAAGGCGTTGGCCCTGGTCATCAGGCAGGTGGATACTCGCACGGATGAACAAGCCGCCAAGCACGACAAGCAGGTTGAAGACCGCTTCGAATCCCTGGGGGAGAGAAACGAAAAACAGGTTCAAAGCCGCCTGGATGGTCTGGCAACCAGGCAAGAGATGGACTACCGGCTTGCTGCGCTGGAAGCCAACCTGAAGCGGGATATTGAGACTGCCAAGGTGGAAACCATCAAGTGGGTGATCGTCACGGGCATTGCCATCCTGGGAGGAGTGGCAGCAATCAACCGGATACTCCCGCCCGTCCCGGCCTATTACCAACCCCCCGCTCAGGAGATGCGTCAGCCCGCCCCCCCTGTTCCTCTGACCCCGTCACCCGCACGCTGATAACCCCGTTGATCCGAGCTTGGTTGAGCGACTCTGGATCGCCTGCGGCGCATGTTGAGAGGACGCCAAAGCAAAACCGGCTTTGGCTCTTTTTTAAGGGCAACGGCAACAGCAACAGCAAAGTCCCAGGGCTCTGCCCTGGACCCGCCAGGGGGGTGACCCCCCTGGACCCGCATCACTTTTTTTTGTCGAATGACACCAGGGCACGCAAGGTCGGCCATTGCTCCGCCCAACAACATATATGATCAAAATCCGGTATCTCCTTGACCGTCAACTCCGCCGGATCGCGAAGATGACCGGTGTAGGCACGCACAATCTCCGCCGGTACTTGAGTGTCCGCCCCCCCGACAAAATGAAACTGGGGGACACCCGCCAAACGATCAGCAAAATCAACTGGATTCCGGGAATGCGGCATGGGACTGACCCGATGATGCCCCGTCCAGGCCGCCACATCCAGATTGGCCGCCACCGTCACCAGCCACGCCACATCATCACGCTCCGCCGCCAACAACGCCCCAATCGTACCCCCACCGGAATACCCCACCAACCCAACCCGCTCCGCCTGCACCGCCCGCTTCAATGCATCAATGGCCCCACTCATGGCCGCCACTACCTCCGGCGCATACCGGTGCGAAGACCAGTACCGCTCCGAACACCCGCCCACCACAGTCGCCTCCCCATACTGACAAGGACGCCCCAAATACACCACCGCCGGAGCCGGATCCTGCACCATCATGCGCAATACCAAAGAATCCCTGGGCGTCGGATCAGCAGAAAGACGATGACGGTCCAACCACGCCCGGCCATCCCCCTCCAGATACACCACCAATACCCGGGTCGCCACTGAAGGCGGCCTGCGCAACGCCAAAAGAG
>PEAG01000167.1 GCA_002753505.1 Magnetococcales bacterium HCHbin5
TATCTCCATTGCGTCCATGCAGAAATGATGCACGAAATTTAACGAATGTTCAACTTATTTTGGCTAGGCTCCTTAGTGGCAACAGGTTCTGTGCTGGCGATTGTTCTGGGTGTTGTGATCGCGTTCCTGTTAACTCGTGCTCTTGTGAATGCTTTGACCCAGGGAGTGGATTTTGCTAGGCGCATAGCTGGCGGTGACTTGACAGCTACAATTGAGTTGAATCAAAAAGATGAAGTGGGCCAATTGGCAGATACGCTGAAAGAAATGGCGGAGAAACTGCGGGAAGTTATTGGCGAGGTTGCAACGGCAGCGGAACAGGTTTCCATCGGTAGTAACGAGATTTCGGATGCTGCTCAAAACCTTTCCCAAGGTGCAACCGAACAAGCGGCCTCAATTGAGGAAACTTCGTCGGCCATGGAGGAAATGTCATCAAACATTGCCCAGAACTCGGACAACGCCAGCACCACTCAGAATATTGCACAAAAAGCCGCAAAGGATGCGGAAGAAGGAGGGACGGCCGTTGGGGAGGCTGTCCATGCGATGAAAGAGATTGCCTCAAAGATTGGCATTATTGAGGAGATTGCCCGGCAGACAAATCTGTTGGCCCTGAATGCCGCCATTGAAGCGGCTCGTGCTGGTGAACATGGCAAGGGCTTTGCCGTGGTGGCGGCTGAGGTAAGAAAACTGGCGGAACGTAGTCAGGCGGCGGCAGGTGAAATCAGCCAGTTATCAGCTTCCAGCGTTGGAGTGGCAGAAAAAGCCGGTGGAATCATCAACAAATTGGTGCCGGATATTCAAAAGACGGCGGAGTTGATTCGGGAGATCAATGCCTCCAGCCAGGAGCAGAACCAAGGGGCAACTCAAATTAATCAGGCGATTCAGCAATTGGATCAGGTGATTCAACAGAATGCTGGTTCTTCCGAAGAAATGGCGGCTACCGCAGAGGAACTGAGTGCGCAGGCTGAAACGATGGCGCAATCAATATCTTTCTTCAACCTTGGTCAGCAGGGTGGCACGGTGAAACGGAAACCGGCCCAAAAGCCAGTACGATCTGCACCCCAGGTCACTCACACCCAGAAGCGTACCACTAAAGCATTACCGGCAGCTGCGAAGAAAAGCGGTGGGGTTGACTTGAAAATGGCTCATTCAGACGAGGAATTTGAGTCTTTTTAGCTCCGGAAGTTGGTTGGCTGTACCGGGTACCATAGCGGTACCCGGTACAATGCCAGTTTGACAATCGAAATGGAGCAAGACACGATATGGATGAGCAACCTCAGACAGCGGATAGGATCTCTGTCGCAGGGAAAATTCGCAGGCACTCAGGTCCAGTAGAACTCCTTGTTGTCGAGGATCTGCGGGGGGTTCCTATGGCCTACACTCAGAGCGACAGTTTGGCGAGGTTGTATTTTGCTGCACCCGGCATGATGCACCTGATGGAGAGGATTGCGAAACTGTGCGGTTTGGTGGTTGGCTCGGATATGGAGCAGGAGGTTCAGCAGGAAGCACAAGATATAATGATTGAAATCAATATGGTTTTTCAGGCAGCAGTCAATATCGAGATCGACCGAGAAGCTGATGGTTGCGGTTGAATAGCCAAGCCAGCACTTCAGGAGACTGCTTCCTGGCTTCAATGTGGGGACAGCCATCCCCAAAAACCACCCCCTCTCTTCTCCGTGCCGCCACATTCTCCAAAACCTGTTGACTTCGGCCTTGCGGGTCCACAGCTTTTTGGACTTGAACTTTTGCAGCAAAATTAACATCATGTTCGACTTATCCACAGCAAGCCAATTTTGCATTTCGGCTTCCCTGGGTGGCGGGAGTTGGAAAGGAGTCAACAGCTTTCCGTCGGCTGGATGTTGGTAGGGTGGCGGGAGTTAAACTGGAGTCAGGTTCCTGTTGCAAGTTGCTGTATTTGCAGTGTTGGCACACGTCTATGCCTTTTTTGGTGGGGATTGGGAGTGGGTCCAAAGGGTGTGGACCCGTCGCCAGGGGTGAAAAACTCGCCGCTTTTGCACTGTCGCGGTAGGTTCGCGGTTTGGCACGTCGGTGGTGTTTGTGGCTGCGGGTTGTGGTGGCCGGGGATGCGGCCAGGCAGGTGGCCAACGTACTGCCAACACGGAGTGGTTTTCTGCCAACACGGAGTGGTGGTTTGTCAGCGGGTTTGGCGGTTTTTTCCCAGGACGGAGTGGTGGCTGGTTTCGGCGCGGTAGTGATTTGTCAGCGGGTTTGGCGTTTTCTGCCAACACGGAGTGGTGGCCGGGTACCCTTCGCCAGACTGAAAAACGCGCCGCTTTTGCGGCCTGTCGCGGTGTGTGCGCGGGTTGGCATGTCGGTGGTGTTGTGGCTGCGGGTTGTGGTGGCCTGGGATGCGGCCAGGCAGGTAATGGAGTTGTTTTCAGCCAACACGGAGTGGTGGCTGCCAGGGATGAAAAACGCGCCGCTTTTGCGGCCTGTCGCGGTGTGTGCGGGGGTTTCTTCCAACACGGAGTGGTGGATGGGTACGCGCCGGTTTTGCGGCATGTCGCGGTGTGTGCGGGGGGTGGCCTGTGTGCTGCGGTGGTGGGGTATGACAGGTGGCGCAGTGGTGGACGGGATGCGGCCAGACAGGTGGCCAACGCGCTGGAGTGGTTTCTGCCAACACGGAGTGGTGGTGGCAACGGCTGTTGGATGCGCAGGCAACGAAATGCGCAGGCCACCTACGGAGTTCTCTCACAAAATATATTGCGTGTCATGGCCATAAGATCCATGACTTTACAGTCGCCAACCCTATAGAAAACCTGGGTAGAGTCTCTGCGGGAGGCCAAGATGTTCTTTTCGCGCATGATGGTAAGGTGCTGAGAGACATTGGACTGTGTTGTTCCTACGGCTTCAACCAAGTCCTGGACGCTCAACTCGCCATCCCGCAAGGCGGCAATTATTTTTATTCGCAGGGGATGAGCCAAGGCTTTTAAACAATGGGCTGCCTTTGCAATGTTGTCGTCGTCATTCTCATTGAGCATGTTGTCTCTCTGTCTGCCTTGCGGATTGAATGGTGGATTCTTTTGTAGCCGTTTCTGCTTTATTTACGGCTATTTTCCAGTCTCTGACAGCCTGGAGCCATGCTCCGCGTGCTAATAAAAAAGCTTCCTTGTTTGCGGTGGTGTTTGAGGAGAGCCAATTTTGCCATGCGAGATCTTCAGCAGATTTAGGATCCTAGCCAAAATAAGTTGAACATTTCATGATTCGGGTGGGCGTTCTCTTGGCATCAACCGATAGTTCCACTCCCCATGAAATTG
>PEAG01000168.1 GCA_002753505.1 Magnetococcales bacterium HCHbin5
CCACCCTTTTTTTTTAATCATTTTATCAGGGGTTCATGGGCAAAGCCCACACTGGCTGCAAGGATAATCAAGGTCATGTGCCGGAGATCAATTCACGGCCTGATATTGATTAAAAAATGATATATACAGCTGAAATATTGATAACAAAATGACGATGCTATTTTGATCTTCGCATGCTAGCGTCGTTTGTCGCACAGGTTGTGGGTGACTGTTTTTGATCCAGGCGAAACGATACGAAGGGATGCAAGAGACCATGAATGCGATTATAATCGGCGCAACATCGATCGGTGGGGTGTTGGCCAAATATTTGGTGGAGGAGGGACATGATGTTCATGTCATAGACTCCGATGGCGAGGCGATCGCCCAGTTGCAGAGCCGCGTGGATGTACGTGCCTTGCAGTGTCACCCGGAAGATCCGGACGCTCTGCGCGAGGCGCACATTCACTCAGCGGACATGGTGTTGGCGGTTACCCATTCCGATTCCAGAAATATTGTCACAACCCTTGGGCTGCACTCCCTGGCACCGCAAGCCCGTGCCGCCCTCTGGGTGCGGGACGTGCAGTTTACCGACAATGTGCACATCTGGAAGAGTCCGCAACTCAAAGGGTGCATCCAACTGACCCCGGAGAAGAACGCCCTCAGCTTGGTGATGGATCTGTTGGAAATTCCCCTGGCTTTTGAGGCGGCTTCCTTTCTGGGGGGACGCATCCATATTGCCGGGTTCCGTTTGCAGGACGACAGCCACCTGATTGGCGGGAGGTTGTCCGACATTGTCGAGAATGCCGACAGACGCACCCTGGTCGTGGCGGTGGAACGCGACGACCAATTAATTATTCCCCATGGTGAGTTTGTCTTCAAAGCGCGTGATCGTCTTTACCTGCCACTGATGGCTGGACATACTCTTTCCGATGCCTTTCTCTTTATCGGGTTGGAGCAAAGCCTGTTGCGCATGCGTAACACCCACTATTTGATCGGGGGTGGGGGAATCATGGGCCTGCATTTGGCCCGCCAATTGGAACAGAAAGGGTTGCGAGTCACTCTTGTCGAGAAGGATCAGCAGCGTGGAATGGCATTGGCGGAAATGTTGACCAAGACCCAGGTTCTGCGTGGGGATGTCACAGATCCAGCCTTTCTGCAAGAGTCCATCGGCACTGCGACCACCTACATCTCCCTGACAGGGAATCAGGAGATCAATTTCCTCTCTGCCGTTCTGGCACGCCGCCTGGGTGCGGAACGCGCCATCACCATGTTTGACAACGAGGGCTACATTGCCATCTCCGCCCTGATGGGTGTCGACGCCACTGTCCATCCCAATCTTACGGTCATTGGTCAAGTGATCGGTCTGTTGCGCCCTTGTGATGTGGTGGAGGCGCAACTGATGATGGGAGGCAAGTTGGAGGCGGTCCTGATCAGACTGGAACCGACTTCTCCCCTTGTCGGCAAGTCACTGCATGCAGCCGGCTTCCCAGATGGAGCGATCGTTGCCACCGTTGTGCGCGATGATCAGTTGTTGTTGCCGGACGGTCATACAGTGCTCCGCGCCGAGGATAAAATTTTGCTGGTGACCAACCGGCAGGAAAAAATCAAACGTACGATACGCCGATTGTTTCAGCCAGGGTGATGCCTCATGAATATCTTAATGAATGTGCGGGTATTGTCCCTTTTGGCTCTCCTGTTGACCGTCAGTCAACTCGTCCCCCTGCTGGTGGCGTTGCTTCTGGCTGAAGATACGGTGCCCTTCCTGCGTTCCATGGCCATTGGCGGAGCGGTGAGTCTGCTGTACTTTCTGACCAGTTCAGCAGAAAACAAGCTCCAGCCACGGGATGGCATCCTGATCGTCGGCCTGGGTTGGGCCATGGCCACTGTGTTGGCCGGATTGCCCTTTGTCTTCGGTTATTGGATGGGCTGGGTCGACTCCTGGTTTGAAACCGCTTCCGGTTTTACGACAACCGGAGCCTCTATTCTCACCGATGTGGAGATATTACCCAAGAGCCAACTGTTTTGGCGTTCGGAGATTCAGTGGCTGGGGGGGATGGGTATTCTGCTTTTGGCCATTGCCATTTTGCCATTTCTGGGGGTCGGAGGTATGGAGATCCTGAAGGCCGAAGTGCCTGGGCCAACCAAGGATCGGCTGGTCCCCCGCGTGGCCAGTACGGCCCGCATTTTGTGGGTGATCTACTTCGGCATTACCGTGGCCAACATTCTGGTTTTCATGGGGTCGGGCATGGATTTTCTGGAGGCGACGAATCATGCCTTTGCCACCATGGCAACCGGGGGATATTCCACCCGTAACGCCAGCTTGGCTGCCTTTTCCCCCGCAGCCCAGTGGTGGTGTACAGTTTTCATGACGATTGCGGGGGCCAATTTTTTGTTGCATTATCGCCTGCTCTACCGGCGTGACCTGGGCATTGTCAAAGATCCGGAGTTGCTTACCTATCTCGGTATCATCCTGGTTGTTGGGCTCTTTATCGGTTTGGTGTTGATGCAGGTGCAGGGCAAGGATCTGGAACTCGCCATGCGCCACTCCTTTTTCAATGTGGTTTCCATCATGACCACCACAGGTTTTGCCAACGATAACTTTGCCTTGTGGCCACTGTTTTTGCAGGTGATCCTCCTCAACCTGATGGTGATCGGCGGCATGGCTGGTTCCACCGCCGGAGGGATCAAGGTGGTGCGCTTGGTAATGGTTTGGCGGTTGTTTCTGGCCATCCTTGACCGATTGATGGTGCCACGACGCATCAGCTTGCCCAAGTATGCCGGGGTGGTCATTCCACCAGAGGTGATGGAGGGCAGTTTGATCATGGTGGTCGTGTTTTTGTTCGTCATGTTGCTTTCGGTCATTGTCTTGACCGCAGTAGGAGTGGATTTTACCACCGCCTTTTCCGCTGCCCTGTCCTGTCTCGCCAACGTCGGGCCTGGTATTGCCAAGGTGGGACCGATAGAAAATTATGCCTTCATTCCCGACGTAGGCAAACTCCTGTTGACCGTCACCATGATTGCCGGCCGCCTGGAGCTGTTCACCGTGTTGATCCTGTTTTTCCCACGTTTCTGGCGGGGACGTTGAACACTCATGGGTGTAACCATTCACCCCCCCCCGATGCATGTTTCGGAAAAATAAAAACCAAGACCTTGGGGGGCGGGGAACCGCCCCCCAACACCCCCCACCCTTTTTTTTATTTGTTTGAATTATTAAAAAAAAGAGG
>PEAG01000169.1 GCA_002753505.1 Magnetococcales bacterium HCHbin5
CAAACCTGTGGAGGATGAGCATCTCCTGGAGCGGATCCGCTGCCTGCTGCATCACCCCATCGAGATGCCTCCAGAGACCGGAACACCCAAAGTATCTGGCCCGCTGCCCGACGAGGAGGATGGCCTGCAGGTATCGTTTGCCGGTGAGCGGCATGTGATCCGTGCCAGCCGTCGGCAGACCATGAATCTGCTGCTCTCCACCTACGAAAATGCCGTGCGCAAGAATCGGGAGCTGATCCAGGCCAAACAGGCGTTGAGTCTGCTGACAAACCATCTGGAGTCGGAGGTGCATCGGCGTACCCGACAATTGGAGGTGGCCAACCGGGTCAAGACCGAATTCATTTCCAACATGAGTCATGAGGTGCGGACCCCCATGAATGCCATCATCGGCATGACCGATCTGGTATTGGAGAGGGAGTTGGCCCCGCAACAGCGGGAGATGTTGACCATCGTCCGGACGGCGGCGGATAAACTTTTGCGTTTATTGAACAGCCTGTTGGATTTTTCCCGTCTGGAGGAGGGCAAGCTGGAGGTCACTCTGGACATGTTCTCTTTGCGGGCCATGTTGCGGGAGTTGGGGGAGCTCTTTCTCCAGCAGGCGGAGGCCAGGGGGCTCTCTTTTTGTTGTCGTCTGGCTCCCCGACTGCCGGATCGCCTGATTGGGGATGCACTGCGCATTCGCCAGGTGCTGGAAAAGCTGCTGGACAATGCATTGAAGTTCACGGAGCAGGGCGGTCTCCGTCTGGAGGTCACTGCCGGGGGGGGGATCCGCCTGGGGAGGAGGAGCCCATGTTGCTGGTTTTTTCTGTGGTGGACAGTGGCATTGGCATTGTAGCGGACCAGCAGGAGTGGATCTTTGAAAGTTTCACTCAAGGGGATGGCAGTCACACCCGCAAATATGGCGGCTCCGGGTTGGGGTTGAGTCTGGCGAAGCGGTTGACGGAGGCCATGGGGGGTCAATTGAACTTCAAGAGTGAGCCGGGTCGAGGTTCCACCTTTCGTCTGCAGGTGGCACTGATCCATGATCCTGCTTCGATTGGCGAGGGGGATCCGCCGGACGAGGCGGATGGTCCGTGGGTGACGCTGCTGCGCACGGCCACGGCCATTTGCACTGGGGAGGTTCCAGAGGATCAGCCGTGCAGTGCCGAGCCCAGCGAGCAGGCTTTGTTGGCCGAGTGTCACCGGTTGCTTTCTCTGTGTGAACAGGCGGTGCAGGCTGGCCGGATGGAGGATGTGGATCGGTGGACTGCGCCGCTCAAGCAGGCCGGGGCGCGTTTTCTGTCTCATGAGGGGGATGATTTTGATCGTTTTTCCAATCTTGTCCTGCGCATGGCCATTGCGGCCCGCAATGCGGATGCGGACAAGGCCATGCTCGCCCTGGATCAGGCTCGCGCCAGTTTGACTTCTTGAGATTTTGATGGTTTTAACATATGCGGGGTCCAGGGCAGAGCCCTGGGATTTTGCTGTTGCCTTTAAAAAAGCCGAAGCCGGTTTTGCTTCGGCCTTTTCAACATGCGCCGCAGGCGAGCTGGCGAGTTTTGACACCCTGCTGGACAGTACGGGAGAAAAATGCAGTGGCCGCAAAAAAGGCATCGATGGCGCAGTTTCGCATGAAGCGCATTGAGATATCGAATTTCAAGGCGATTGATGGGGTTGTGCTGGATTTTTTGCCGCCAAGGATGAAGGCTGATCCTGATGTTCATGTCATGGGCAGCCGAAACGGACTGGGCAAGACATCGATTCTTGAGGCGTGCGCCTTGCTTTTCCTCGCCGCGCATATCGCGCATAGTGGCGAGAAACGATTCGATCCTAGCGGGATATCAGAAATCGCCGTAAACCAGTTGGAGTTGTTCGTCAGATCTGGAGCGGAGACCGCTTCTATTTCTGGCGAATTTTCATTGAATGAACACTCCATGACTCTCTCCGTGGTCCTGTCAAAGAATGGTACCATCAAAATTGATGGAGACACTGGAAAAATCAAAGAGATCCTGAGCCATCACAGGAGATGGCCTGCAGAATACATGGCGGAACGCTTTTTCATGTTGCAGGCTGGTTACAACATGGAACCAGTCATCATGCAGCCTTTCCTGTATTTTCACAGCTACAGAAAGGTTCAAGAGGGCAACCCGGAACTGGGCATGATGGTAGAACCGGACAGGATGCACAGACGCATGATGATTGGACCTTATGGAAAGTCGCGTGTTGCGCCAGGCGATGCCCGGTCTGTCAGTGCCTTTAAGTTACAGATTTTGCACGCCATGATGGGCAGAGCCAACCTGTTCGAACTGATTGATGGAAAAAATGCTGATGGCCCCCTTGAGCAGCTGGATGGATTGATCCAGAAATACGCAGGGGGGAAACTTTCCAAGTTGCGCCCGTCTTCGGATAATACGGTTGATTTGCGAATCACTCCCGTGGATGGTGGAGAGTCGTTTTCCTTTGACGGGCTCAGTTCTGGTCAGAAGGAGATCATATCCACAATTTTTCTGATTTGGCATTATACAAGGAATCAACCCTGCATTGTTTTGATCGATGAGCCGGAACTCCATCTGAACGCCGAATGGCATCGCGATTTTGTGCAACAGGTGTTCAAGCTGGCACCGAACAATCAATATATTGTCGCGACGCACAGTGAGGACATTTTCAGATCCGTCAACGAGGATCGACGTCTGTTTCTGGGATTGAGTACTGACAGGCCACCCATCGGAGATGTGACGGGGAATATACGGTGATTTCCGTTCAGGTTGGAGGGTCGCCGGATCTGGCGCGGCAGGGTCGTGCCCGCCACAGATTGTTCGTCGAGGGCGGCGATGGCGATATCGTTGACAGTGAATTTCTCAAGATATTTCTTCATTCCGTGATCGATATTTATGCCATGGGACCCTCATTTCATCTAAAAAGCGTTGCCACCGCTCTGTACCCCTACCATCCTGATTACTATTTTTTGATTGATCGCGACCATCATGACGATCAGACGGTCAACGACTCCTGGGAAAAATTCCCTGACCCCGGCACATCCAATTTATTGATCTGGAGAAAAAAGGAGATCGAAAACTATTTTCTGGATGTTGACTATCTCCAAAGGTCACAGTGGATAAACAAGAAGTATACAGGCAATACCGGGAAGACAAAACTGGCA
>PEAG01000041.1 GCA_002753505.1 Magnetococcales bacterium HCHbin5
CGCCGCTTCGTCAAGACGGCCCGAAAGCACACGGTATTTGTCTTCAATTATCTCCATTGCGTCCATGCAGAAATGATGCACGAAATTTAACGAATGTTCAACTTATTTTGGCTAGGCTCCTTAGAATGGAAACCAAGATCGAAATCGCCAAGAACGAGACAATCAAGTGGATGATCGGCCTTGCCCTGGCGCAACTGGCTGTGATGGCGGGCATTCTCATGACGCTGGTGCGCGTCCTGCCCGGCGGGCATTAACCGCCAGTCTACATTCCAACCAGGGGGAGGAAACCGCCATGGGCACCACAACCTTTGCCGTGCAACTTGGTACACTGGCCTTTCTGAAGAGATTTGCTGTAATTATCACCCTGTTGCTGCCTTGAAAAACCAAAAGGGTTCGGTCTTGGCACACACCACGCCAAGTTCAGACCATCGGATCTCAGTGCCGTCCTCCCTATCCAGGCAATTCGTTTTAACTGGCCCGTTAAGTCAGCAATGCTTCTGGATGCCTTTGGGCAATACGCAGCAGGGAGGCCGCCGGACCGGAAGGCTTCCGCCGCCCCTGTTCCCATTCCTGGACCGTACGCACACTGACACCCAAAATGCCGGCAAAAGCCGATTGGGACAGCTCCATCCTGTCTCGAATCACTTTCACGTCTCCCGGAATCTGAACGGTGACACGCCGTCCTTGTCCGGCCTTGATAGCCTGGATGCCTTCGAGGAGTTCTTGCCCAATGTCCCGCCCGCTCATGTCTCATCAATCTCCTGTTTCAGTTGCCGCAACACCCCGGCGGCCATGTTTTCTGTTTCGTTCTTGGCGTAGAGGGTCAGCAACCAAATTGCACCCGCCCGGTTCCGCCAGTAGTAAATCACGCGAACACCACCCCGCTTGCCTTTGCCATCCGCTTTCCATCTCAGCGGGCGGCAGGTTGAAATCAAGCGGGTGCACCAGGAATCACACCACCGATACAGCGCAGCCGTTCGCCGCCTCTTGTGGAAGCCCACGCAACGCGGCCCGGCGTCTGGTGCCCGGGGCTCCGCCGCCGGGACACCACACGCCCGGCCACGTTGCTCCCCCTGCCTGCTGGCCTGGCTCACGAATGAACTCGGGAACAGCGAAAGCCGAAGTCGTGGCTGCGGCCACCAGGCGAGAGGGCGTAGCGGTACGCCGCCCGGACGAGGCGGGCATCGCGGATCCAAGACCCGCCGCGAACCACGCGCACCACGCCGGAGTGAGGTGCGGATTGGGCATCGATCCAGGCCCGGCCATCCGTGGGAGCCTGCTGGTAGGAGTCATGCCAAACATCCTCGCACCACTCAAAAACATTGCCATGCATTTCGAAAAGCCCCCACGGATTCGGGGGCAGGCTGGCGACGGGAACCGTCTTTTGCCGATTCAAACCCTTGGGGCCGTTGGCATAGGGAAAAGTGCCGTCATAATTGACCTGTTCAGGCGTGATATTGTCGCCAAAGCTGAAGGGGGTCGTGGTTCCGGCGCGGCAGGCATATTCCCACTGGGCCTCGCTGGGCAGGCTCAACGCCAAACCGGGAATCTGCGCGTTGATCCGGGCCAGAAACCCCTGGACATCGTCCCAGCTCACCTGTTCCACAGGAAGGTCCGGGGATTGAAAGTAGCTCGGATTGTCTCCCATCACCGCCTGCCACAACCCCTGGGTGCAGGCGGTGTCAAACATCCAGAAGCCCTGCCGGAAAGTGACCTCGTGTTGCGGACCTTCATTGTCAAACCGTTCCGGTTCATCGGTTGGAGAACCCATCATGAATGACCCCGGCGGAATCCAGCGCAACTGCTGGGTAACCCCCTTCAGGGTGAATGCCAGAAAAAGACCGTAACGGTCCTCCCCCCAACCGCTGGCCCACTCCGGTGGAGAGCCATCCGCCAGGGCCTGGCGGAGTGGGTCTATGGTATAGTGCGTCGCCATGCCGAATCACACACCCCCCCAAAAAAACCGGCGGCGAGCCTTCGCCGGGCCTCTGCCCGGCTGCCCTCTTTGCCGATGATGGATATCGCCCACCGCGCAACGCGGCCCGGCGTGTGGCACCCGGGGCTCCGCCGCCGGGACGCCACACGCCCGACCACGTTGCTCCCGCTGCCTGCTGGCTTGGCTCACGAATGAACTCGGGAACAGCGAAAGCCGATGTCGCGGTGGCGGTCAACAGGCGAGCGGGCGTAGCGGTACGCCGCCCGGACGCTGCGGGCATCGAGGATCCAAGACCCGCCGCGAACCACGCGCCCCACGCCGACAGCCGTCTCCCCAACCGGATCCTCCACCGCATCCGGGCTGTAAGACCTCATCCCGTCCGCGCACCATTCGAACACATTACCCAGCATGTCGTAAAGGCCCCACGGATTGGGATCCTTGCGGGCAACCGGGCGGGTTCCGGCCTGCTCATGGGGATACTGTTTTTCCGGCCACGCCGACGACTTTTCGCCATCCTCCCGTTCAAACCCCACGCCGCTGTTGCCCCCATACCAAGCGATGGGGTCCAGCGCGGGGGCGTTGTTTGCCCCCAGAATCGCCAACTCCCCGGTATAAATCGGCGTTGTGGTGCCGGCGCGGCAGGCATACTCCCACTGGGCCTCGCTGGGCAGAGCCAGCTCCAGACCCGGCACCCGCCGGTTGATCTTCTCCAAAAACGCCTGGACATCGTTCCAGCTTACCCGCTCCACGGGCCGGTCCGGGGATTGGAAACGGCTCGGATTATTGCCCATCACCGCCTGCCACAACCCCTGGGTGCAGGGGGTGTCGAACAGCCAATAGCCCTGGCGGAGGGTCACCGGGTGTTGTGGTCCCTCTCTCTCATACCAACCCGGCTCATCCGCTGGCGAACCCATCCAGAACCGCCCCGGGGGGATCCAGCGCAGACGCTGGGTGACCGGTTTGCCGCCGTCGGCGGCCAGGGTGATCGTGACCCACAACCCCACCCGATCCCGCCCCATGGCATCGGCCCAGCGGGGTTTGGTGATGCGCGCAAAGGTCAACCGCTCGCGGTCGCTCTCTGCCTGCAACAGGGGACGACGGGGCAGCAGACAGTGGGTAACCGGGCGCGTCCCTGCCAGCCGCAACGCCGCTTCGCTCGCCGGAGCCGTCGCCGACCGCCGCTCCGCCAGGCGGACGGACGCCGGCTCCAGCGGCTCCGCTCCCCCTTGCCCTGCCTGGCTCACGAGAACTCGGGAACAGCGAAAGCCGATGAAGTGGTAGCGGGCACCAGGCGAGTCGGCGCTGCGGTACGCCGCCCGGACGACGCGGGCAACGTCGAACCAAGACCCGCCGCGAACCACGCGCCCCACGCCGACAGCCGACGACCCCAGGGGATCTGTTCTGGCAGCCGGGTCATAACGCCGCTGCCCATCCAGACACCACTCCAGCACATTGCCCAGCATGTCATACAGACCCCAAGCGTTGGCCGCCTTGCGGGCAACGGGGTGTGTTTGGTGATTGCTGTTGGCCCCATACCAGGCGATGGCCTCCAGTTCCTGGCCATAAATCGGCGTCGTGGTCCCGGCGCGACAGGCGTACTCCCACTGGGCCTCACTGGGCAGACCCAGATCCAGACCGGGCAGCCGTTTGTTCAACCGGGTGAGAAACTGCTGGACATCGTTCCAGCTCACAGACTCCACCGGACGCTCCCGCGCCGGTTCATCCGGCGACCCGGTCGATTGAAAATCGCTCGGATTTTTTTCCATCACCGCCTGCCAGAGGGCCTGGGTGCAGGGGGTATCAAACAGCCAATAGCCCGTGGAGAGGGTCACTTCATGCCGGGGTCCTTCACTGTCGAGCCGCCCCCATTCATCCTCTGGCGAGCCCATCCAGAATTGTCCCGGCGGGATCCAGCGCAGCCGCTGGGTAACCGCCCCGACGACAAAGGTCACCCAGGCCCCGAATAGATCCCAACCCCAGGCGGTGGCCCAGGCGGGTGGGGTGCCGGATTTCCAGAAGGCCGGATCGACAGCGGGCGCACCGATGCGCAGCAACCCGGTACCGGTGACCATATTCCCCAGCCAACTCCCGGTCTGCACCGCCGCGACCGGAGGGGCCTCCGCCGCCGCCATCAGCCGGGCACCCTGCTGCCAGAGGGCAAAGCGGCGCGGGGGATCAAAGACGACGGGCAGCAATCCCGGGTCAAAGTTTGCCGACAAGGTGTGCTGCGGGTCGTCCTGGAAGGTGGCCAGTTCCAGCCTTTGCTGGGCTTGCCGCAAGGCGGGATCATCCTGCTGGTGGTACTCTGGCCCGGCGCGGCCACTCAGTCGCCGATACCACTCCCGGTGCCGGGGGGATGGTCCCTCGGCCAGATGTTGGAGGGTTTGGGCAGCGGCGCGCAGATCGTTGTTGCGCAAGGTTTCGGGCAGGGCCTGGCGCAATGCCGGGGAGAGGCTGAGCAGCTCTTCATACCACACCTCCGGGGCCAGACCACCCCGCCACGCATGGAGGTGTTGAATCACCTTGAGCTGCATATCGAGGGATTCGGAGTGGAAAAAGGCATCCCGCAACCGTTTGGCGACCACCGGATCCCAGGAGGCGGCTACCCGCGAGCGGCCAAGCAGGGCGCGATGCCGCCAGACATCGGCCTCGGTGCCCGCGTCGGCCCCGCTGCCGAGCAGCAGGCGCAGATCCCGCAGCAGCCCCGGCTCGATGCGCACCGCCGGAGAGAGGAGGCGCAGCAGCCGTTCAGCCCGCTCCTCAAGCTCAGCCGGGGTCAAACGCAGGCCGACAGCCCCACCCTCCCAGGCCACCATGCGCCACCCCCGCAGCACTCCCGGCAACCAGCGGGAGGGCGGCGCGGGGGTCAAGGCCACGAGACGGCATTGTTCACGGGCCAGACGGTGGCCAAAGCCCCCCCAACGGGCCGCAAGCCGCTCCGCATTGCCTGCCAGACAGCCGAGATCTCCCAGCACCACCACCAGCGCGCCGGGCGCGGGCCGGCGATAGTTCTGAAACTCCCCTCGTGGCCCCAGGGTGATCGGGTCGTCCATCCCCTCCAAAAAAAGGGCAAAACTGACCGCGTGCCTGGGCAACAGAGCGGCCAACCGCCGGGCCACCCGCTCCTGGTCCTCCTGAAAGGGGATCAAGCGTACACTGCGATCGACGATGATCTGCATGGACGAACCCCAACGCAGTCGGGCGAGGCGCGGCAGACGCTGGAAGCTTCGTCCCTTGGCCAGCAGGCGAACCAGGGCATCGATATCCAGGCTTTTGCCCGGGGCCCGTTCCGCAAACCCGGCCCGCAACCGGGGCACCAGTCCACTCCAGCGGCGCAGATCCCGACCTGCGGGCTGTTTATCTGGCAGGGTATTTTTTGCCTGTGGCCCCTTTTGACTCTCCACCATGGGTGCCCGGGCTTCATAGGACACCGGGCACCAGAAAGGGGTGACCGGTTCTGGCGGTGGAGCCGTCGGTCCCTCGACGGCTGCCGGTGGGGGGGTCGGCTCTGGCGGGGGGGGAGGCGATTGGCGCGGCGCGGGCAAGGCCGGTCCATAGCCCAGCAGACGGGCCACCGCCGCCAACTCCACCTCCCCCCCCGCCTTGAGGGCCAGCAGCAGATCGGCATAACCGCATCCTCCCCGGAGAGAAAGCGCATCAGCCCGGATAGTCATGGGTCAACATGTTTTCGCAGTGTATACTGAGCCACCACCTCGAGCAGGGCCAGCTGTTTGGCTTTTGTGCGCTCCAGACTCAGCACGGCGCGCAGCAGATCGAGATATTCCGCCTGCCCCGGGCGGGGCGTGACCTGGGCCTCCAGGGCGGCATGACGGTCCTGGAAGAGCATCTCCGCCGCCTTGCGCAACAGCTCTTCCGACGCTTCGGGAAAATGGGCTTTGCCCCGTTGCATGAGCAGTTCGCTCAGCTCCTGCTCTCCGGTGGGCAGACTCAGGCGCAACACCAGACAGCGACGCAAAAAGGCGTCCGGCAAGGCCCGCTCCTCGTTGGTGGTGATGACGACCAGGGGCAATCCGCCCTGCACGCACACCGGCCCGCTGCGTCCCAATGGGGTGAACTGCCGCGCACCGAGGGCTTCCAGCAGACCGTTGGGGGTTTCGGACTCCGCCTTGTCGATCTCGTCGAGCAGGAGGACACTGCCGTTTTGCCAGACCCCGCCATCGGGTTGGGGGGGTAGCGATACCTGGACCCGCTCGGCCTGACTCTCCGCATCCGCCCAATCGAAGGCCCACCAGAGGGGACCGGGTTGCAGATAGTTTTCCACCGCCAGCTCCTGCCGTGCCTGCTGGGTATCCTGTTGCAGAGAGCCGGCGAGTTGCGCGTTGGCCAGGCGCATCACCGCATCAAAGCTCCACATCAGATCCCGTGATTCCGTGCGGGAGTCAATGACGTGGGAGATGAAGACCCGACCCAACTCCTTGGCCGCCGCCCGTGCCAATTGGCTCTTGCCGGTACCCGGCTCCCCCCGCACCAGCAATGGCCGTCCCGCGGCAATCGCCGCGTTGATGGCATGGATCTCGGTGGCACCCAACAAATGTACCTGGTCCGCCAAACCGGAATTGCCGGCAAAATCAACCCGGAGATGGGATGTGCCGTCTGGCGGCAGGTCAATGCGGGTTTTTGTGGTCATGGTCTGTTTCTCTATCGGCAAAAGTGAACCGGAATGATATACCGCCTCTACAACAGCAACGAACGGATCTCATCAAAAAGGGTTTGGTGTTCTCCTATCAACTTTGCATCCAACATGACAACCGCCAGCACCGGATACCGCTCCTTGATACGTTCGATCTGCTCTTTGTACCGATCAGCAGCCTCACCGCTTGGCATCCGGACTATGAGATAGACCCGGATGCCTTTCTTGGAAAACAACCATTGGATGCGGCGGGCAATGGCGTCATCCTTTTCAGTCTCCCCCATGGAGGAGACTTCGGCAGGAGGCTTGACTGTTTTGAACAGATCCTCGCGCAAAGAATTTTCAGTGCTCTCGTTGGGACCACCCTCCGGTTGGAGATTTGCGCCATAAAAACCCTGCGGAAAGCAAAGGGGATCACTGATCTCTTTCCATGCAATTTCACGATTATCAATGCCCGCCAGAACAATTTCGGCAAACGCCATGATTCCGGCCGGAATTGTCCGGATGTCACCAAGCGAACCGTATTCCCATTGCTCGATCTCCATCTGCCGACTGGCCACATACAGCCAAGGGATCAGGAGACGACTGGTCGTTTTGATGGCATCGATGCCAACCGGGTCGGCATCGGCCTCCATTTTGTTATAAATATCCAGCAAAACCGACTGCCCGGACTCGAAAGGCAAAGCCATTATGCCTTTCATCAGCGCCATGGCGCGCTCCTGGGCATCCACTCTGCCCGCACGATTGCCATCTGTCGGTTGAGGGAGCCTGTTTTCCAGCAAATCCATGACCGCGCCGGATGATTGGATGGCCGCAGCAACCCGTTGCTCCAACCTCCTGTACCGAACCTCCCTGTCCGTCCGGCGAAATGCGTTCTCCTCAGCAACCGCCGGTCGGAGTGGATCGCGCACCGGTTGCGCCCCCCCCTCCTGCCGTCGCGGCGGTATGGGGGAGCGTTCAGCAGCGGCCGCAACCTTGTTACCATCCGGTGGCGGGGGAGTCCGTTCCGTTCCAGTCGCGCCCGGGTCCGGCACAACCTGCCGGGCCAATTCACGAATTCGCTTGGCAAGATCAACAAAAACTCTCTGTTTTTCAACGGTACTCATTTCGGCCAGGGTCTTGTCCGGCGTGCCAAAACCCTGGAATTCAGTCAATGTGATGGTCGCTGGCTTACCCGTATCGGGATGCACAAACGAAATTCCCGCCTGATCAACCGTTGAAGGAGACAAAAAAACGGGCAACACCGTCAACCGACCCGCTTCGCAGGCCGCCAGGAGCGGAGGCAGTTCGTTGTCCTGAATGAACGAAGAGGCAAGAAAATGTTCGGATATGAACAGGATGGCAACTCTGGATTGTGCCAACGCCGCTTCGATGGCCGCTCGCCACCGATCCCCAGGTTTGATCTGCCTGTCCGTCCAGACAGTGATCAACCCCTCTCGTTCCAGGGTTGTTTGAAAAGGCATGAAGGGATTCAATGCCCGTTTGTCGGCACGACAATAGCTCACAAAAACCGTACACTGTGACATCTGGCGACACCCCTCCCCGTTCACTCGCTACACTGCTGGTCATGCCCGCCGCCAGTCGGAAGCTTCCCCTGCGTGAATTGGGCGGTTGACCGCCCCAAAACCTGTCAAACAAGCGGACCACCCGCAAGGGTATAAGCCGTTTTTTGCGCCTTGGTCAAGGCGTTCACCTGCTCCAGGCTGAGTGCGGCAATCCCTGCCGCACCAAGCAGGGCAAAGTCACCCGTTTCAAAACCCGACAACTGGGATCTGGTCAGATTGGCAAGCTGTCCGGTCAGGGCAGCAATTTGATTGTTGCTCAACACCTTGATCTGTGCCGCCGACATTCCGGCTATCTGGGAGGAGCTCAATGCGGTGATCTGCTGCGTTGTCAAACTCTGCCACTGCTTGACGGCCAAACCCGCTATTTGCGCACTGCTCAACCCCGCTATCTGCGTTGTGGTAAAGCTGTCAAGCTGGCCGGAAGAAAAACTGTTAAGCTGGGCATTGGAAAGAGTGGCCAGCTGCGTCGTCGACAAACCAGCCAGTTGTGTACCGGTCAACGCACCCACGGCCTGCGCGCTCAAGCCCACAACCTGCAAGGCCGTCAAAGCACGGATGTGGCTGGATGAGACCCCCAGCAGTTGCGCCGTGCTCAATGCCTTAATCTGTGCCGAGGTCAACCCCCCGAACTGGGTCGTCGTCAACCCGCCCAACAGAACATCCGTCAACCCCCGAAGCTGTGCCGCAGACAAGGCACCCAGATGCGTCGACTCCATGCCACCCACCTGGGTCGTCGACAGTGATGCCACTTGCACCGCAGAGAGCCCTTTCATTTGCGACGTGGAAAAAAGCGCAAGATCGGTGGACTCCAAGCCACCCACCTGGGTGGTGGTCAACGCTGCAACCAGGATCGTCGTCAAACCTGCCACCTGCGATGTTGACAGCAAAGCGATCTGTTCCGCTGAAAATCCCTTGGCCTGCGCTGCCGTTAAAACGGCAATATCCGTGGACTCCAACCCCCCCATCTGCGCTGCGCTCAACCGCGCCAATTGCATCGCACTGAGAGCTTTTACCTGGCCGGTGGTCAGCGCACCCAACTGCCCCGGAGTGAAGCCGGCCATCTGCGACCCGGTCAACGCTTTCAACTGCTGCGCCGTCAGCGCACCCTCCTGAACAGGCGTCAATC
The DNA here is from genome assembly GCA_002753505.1 of Magnetococcales bacterium HCHbin5. Taxonomy (GTDB): domain Bacteria; phylum Pseudomonadota; class Magnetococcia; order Magnetococcales; family Magnetaquicoccaceae; genus Magnetaquicoccus. The sequence goes on from PEAG01000041.1 coordinate 9,279, forward strand.
CACCAATCTGGGTAATGCTGAAACCGGCAATCTGCCCGGTCGTCAACCCCTGAATTTGACTCGAACTCAACGCACCCAACTGGGTCGTCATCAACCCGCCGATCTGGGTGGCCGTCAACCCCACCATCTGGGCCCTGGAAAGGGTGGCAAGGCCCGCAGTCGCCATCGCCACCAACTGGGTTGTGGTCAAACCAGCAAGCTGCTTGGCACTCAATCCTTGCAGTTGCCCTGTCCCCAGGGCAGCCATCTGGACAACATTCAACCCTCCCAACTGCGACAAGGAAAACGTCCTGAGCTGTCTGGCATCCAAAGCCCCCAACTGGGTGGTGGTCAAAGAATCAATCTGCGTTGCGGTCACCTCTTTCAGCTGCGCATGACTCAACACGGCAATATGTGCGGTTCCCAATCCGGCCAGTTGTGTCGTCGACAGGACCGCAAGCTGCTTGCCACCCAAGGATTTTGCCTGCGCCGGCGAAAAAACGGCGATGTCGGTGGATTCCAATCCGCCCACCTGGGTGGTGGTCAAGCCCCGGATCAACACAGGGGTAAGCCCGGGAACCTGCGACGTTTGCAAGGCTCCCATCCGGGCCACATCCAACCCCCTGAGTTGCGCCACACCCAGCGCAGCAATATCGGTGGACTCCATCCCCCCCACCTGTGTCGGCGTCAACCCACCCATTTGTTCACTGGTCAACCCCCTCACCTGCTGGGTGGTCAGCCCGGCAATCTGGCCGGTTCCCATTGCGGCCATCTGGGTTGTGGTCCATTTGCCCAACTGCTGGGGGGTTACCCCCAGCAGCTGTACCAAAGACAAACCGCCAATCTGGGTTGCGGTGAGCCCGCCCAGCAACACTGTACTCATGCCCCTGATCTGCGTCGTGGTCAAACCGCCCACCTGCGTTGTACTCAAGGAAGCGACATGCACAGGGGTCAACCCCCGCAGTTGCGCGACAGAAAGCACCCCAATATCGGTGGACTCAAAACCCGCCATCTGTGTCGTACTCATGGCAAATATTGATCTGGTGTTCAGCCCCTTCACCTGCTCCGCGGACAACGATGCAACCTGCATCGAATCCAACCCCTGCAGCTGGGATATGGACAGGGCCGCCATCTGCTTGCTGCTCAGACTGATTACATCTGTGGTTGTCAAGGCAGCGATCTGCGCCGGGGTAAAATTGGCGGGGTCTATTGCCATGGATACCTCCCCTATCGGAAAAAACGATTGGACTTTACCGCGTCAACCACTGCTGCCGCCAAACGAACGCATGCCACCGACAGGTGACGGTTCTGGCTAAACCATGCGATTGAGATCGCCGGCAGCGGAGCGCATGATCTCCAGGCCAGACTTGATCTGCCTGGCTCCATCGGCGGTATTTTTGGCACCATCACGAATGCTGGTCATGACCTCTCCCACCTGCCTGACAGCAGTCGCCTGTTGTTGCAGGTTCAAAGAGATTTGCCGGGTACTTTCACTGCCGGATACCACCGAATCGGAAACCTGCTTGAAGGTGTGCGCCGTCTCCTGAACCAAATGAATGCTGCGATCGACGCTGGTGGCACTCGCCTGGGTAACCTGTTTGGTCGCAAGAGTCATATGCAGGATCTCACTGACCAGCTGTCTGATCCGTTCAGCCGATTTTTTGCTCTCCTCCGCCAGTTTGCGGACCTCTACAGCCAGGGATGAAAAGCCCTTGCCATGCTCGCCCGCACGAGCGGCCTCCACTGCGGCATTCATTGCCAACATCTTGGTGTCATTGGCGAAACCTTTCATCAGATCGGTAATTTCTCCCACCTTGCCGATCTGATTTCTCAACGCCTCAAAATGGTGCTCGGTATCCGTAACGCTGGACTTGAGGCTGGTCATCCCCGCCTCCATCTCTCTGACCCTTTCCTGCCCGCTCAGCGCAAGCTCCTTGCTCCGCTCTGCCATGCTGGCCGCAGAGTCGGCCTGTTCGGAAGATTGCCGGGCAGTGGCAGTCAACTCTTTGATGGTCGAAAAAATTTCGGTGACAGAGACCGCCTGTTGTGATGCGATAACGCTCTGCCGGTCTACCGTCTCACCGATCTCGTCCGAAATTGTGGCGACCGCACGGGTGGCTCTGAGCAGTTCCGGTCGGACATTGAAAAGAATCAGTGCAACATACACCCCAATGGAGATGGCGATCCCGGCCGCCGAAGCCACCAACATGATCCAGATCACAACGTTTGCCTGATCGCGTTCCTGATTGAGGCGGTGTTTGTTTTTTCCATAGTTGGCGTCAATAATGGCGCGCATGATCTCTTCAGCCGCCTCGCGAAGCTCCCGAATTTTGCCCGCAGACAGTTCGTAGGCTTCACCCTTTTCGGTCTGTTGTGCCAGCGTGAACAGCTGGGTACTCAGGTTGGTATACTGGCTGAGATGCTCTCTAAAGAGAAGCAGACGCCGCCGGGTGGCCGGGCTGCCCGCAGTATGCAGTTGTTCGAGCAATGTCTCCAACTCGCCCTGGTATTCCTGAAATTCCCGCCCAACCGCCTCCCGGTCAAAACGGTTCTGGGCCAGAAGAATATTTTTTTCCATCTGCCCGATACGCAACAAAACCTGATTGGCCTGGGTACCCAGATGCACCTCAAGGGAGGCGTCCGTGTAACGACTCAGGCTGTCCTGGAAGTTTGACAGATAGTGCAAACCCAGCCAGGCTACGCCCGTGGTGACCGCAATCAAAAAACCCATGCCCAGAAACAGCTTCGGGCCCAGTTTCATTTGCCTGAGTTTGCCCATTGTTGCCCCCAACCGTTGTAAAGACCCAGCAAAAATTGCTCCCACTCCTGTACGGTCCGGGTTTTTGGATAGGGAACCGGCCGCACCGGTCTGTCCGAATTCCAAACGATGTCAAACTGGCCATCCGGGCGAATGCGGCCGATACGAACCGTTTTCCAGCTATGACGTGTCCTGGCGTTGATAAAAACCGGACCTTCCGGGGCTCTGGTCAGTTGATTTTTGATGGCAGCATTGACCTCATTGACCGCATCCGTTTCAATCTCCGCCACCGCCTGGGCCCAGAGCATCACCCCGAAATAGCCCGCCTCCATGGGATCGTTGATGACCCGGTTGGAACCATATTTATCGCGGAATCGCTGCACAAACGACTGATTTTCCGGGGATTGAATGCTCTGAAAATAGTTCCAGGCCGCATAGTGTCCGGCCGTCATCTGCTGCGGCATGGACTGCAACTCGCTTTCGCCGATACTGAAAGAGATGACTGGAACCGTTTTGGCCGTCACGTTGAGGCGTTGCAACTCTTCAAACAGGGCAATATTGCTGTCACCGTTAATCGTATTGAGCACCACGTCCGGGGCGGTACGGGCAATCTCGGCGGCAACCTTTTGCAAATGGGTATCCCCGAGCAGCACATAGGACTCCCCAACCAGTTCGCCACCCAGGATCTGCAATCTGTCCTTGATGATCGCATTGGCTGTTCTCGGAAACACATAGTCGGAGCCCACCAGGAAAAAACGCTTGCCAAGCTGCTTGAAGCTCCAGTCGACCGCGGGAATAATCTGCTGGTTGGGTGCGGCACCGGTATAGATGATATTGGGTGATGTTTCCAGACCCTCATACTGCACGGGATAGATCAGCAGGTGATTGTACTTTTCTATGACCGGCTTGACTGTCTTGCGGCAGGCAGAGGTCCAACAGCCAAAGATAACGCTGACCTTTTCCTCGGTAATGAGTCGCTCCGCCTCCCGGGCAGAGGTGGGCCAGTCGGATTTGGCATCGGCCACCACAGGCAGGATGGTCCGGCCCAGAACGCCTCCGTTGGCATTGAGTTCATCGATGGCCATCTGGACCGCATCCACCACGGCCTTTTCGCTAAAGGCCATGGTCCCGGTCAAGGAGTGGAGAATACCGACACGAATCGGCGGTTTTTCGCGCCACCCATCCACGGCCCAAAAAAGCACCATGAAAAGGAGCATCAGAAACGTGGAAAGGGTGGCCACTATTTTTCCGCTCATGATCCGTCATTTTCCAATCGAGGCTGTACGACCATATAAACTTGACCCCATCCCTCCGTCCGGTGCGGACAAAGATCGCTCCGATGCTACTCCAAATGGCGGGTGGAATACACACATTTTTTACAAACCCCCACGATCAGAGCCGCGATTATCATAAACCCGTCAGCAAACGGCTTGTGGGCACATCAACAGGCACTGAACACCGCCACATGTTCGCTGGTCTGAACACCCTCCCGCTCTCTTCCCTTCCCCGGTAACCTCTGCTCCGCTGAGGCCAGACTGGTGCGTATCTCCAGGATATTTTTTCCCGCACTCAGCAGACGGGTACAGAGTTGCTCAGCGTCAGCATGAACCTCCCCAAACGAATAGGACTCATCCACTTCCAACACCACATCCAACAGAATACCATGTCGGGTATAATTGGGCTGGAGACGAATGACACCTACGACGGGATGACCGGTTTGAATTTCCTTTATAATCCAAGCCATAAGCTCGTTTCTGTTGGATTGGATGGGCACATTTTTGTCCATATCGTCTTCCGTGTCGACATGAACCACCACCTCGGTAACGGCATCCACCTGTTGCAGCAGCCTGTGCTTGACCTGCTCGGCAACCTGATGCCCTTCGGAAGCCGACAAACACAAGGGCACCACCACGTGAACATCAACAATAATATCCGGCCCCAACTGGCGCGGGGTGACAAAGTGGGCGGAAAGCACCTCCGGGATGTCATTGATCAGTTGGGTGATGCGTTGACGAATCTCCTGGTCCACCGCATCAGAGGCATCGGTCAACTCCTTGATGGCATCCCGGCCAATCTCAAAACCCACCTTGCTGACAAAAAAGGCCACGGCAACGGCGGCCACAGGATCCATGATCGGATATCCCAGCAAGGCCCCACCAATACCCACCAGCGCGGCAAAAGAGGAGATGGAATCGGCCCGATGGTGCCAGGCGTTGGCCATCATGATGTTGGACTTTAACCGTCTACCCACCCGCACCGTGTAGTGGAACAACGCCTCCTTGGTCGCAATGGAGATCAAGGCAGCCCAAAACGCCATCTGCCCGGGGGCTTGTAGATTCCCCTCTTTCATGCGCTGAACGGCATCAAACACAACCCCCACCGCCACCATCAACAGGATGACTGCCAACAACAGGCTGATCAGCCCCTCAAATTTGCCATGGCCGTAAGGGTGACTCTCGTCCGGCTTTTTTCGGGCTATCTTCATGCCAACCAGCACGACCAGATCAAACGCCAAATCGGCACCCGAATGAAACCCTTCCGCCACCAGGGCAGCCGAACCCGACATAAAACCAACGGTAAGTTTTCCAAGCGTCAACAGTGTATCCCCCATCGTGCCAACCTGGGTAACCCACTTGGCCTCGGCATAACGGGCATCCTTTTTGCTGATTTCCGGTCCTGACATATTATTTTCCTTTTTCAATAATGGGTTGCTGCAACAACATCACAACATCTGGGGAGTCGTTCCCGTTGGTTACTTCTGTTTTTCCTGCAACAAATCTCCCGTCCTGGCATTAAACCGCAACTCCGTCACCTGTCCATTGCTGTCTACCATTTCGATTTCGTAGAGGTAAACACCGTGTTTTGTCTCCAGTTCCACATCCAGAAGCACTCCCCGGCGCATCTTTCGGTTTTGCTCCAGAATACGTTCCAATGGCAGGATCGCTCCTGATTGCACCAACCGACGCGCCATCTCATGGTCGGGATGGTGGGTATCGGCCGCACAAGCCGGGTAAGCCCCGGTCAGGGCGGCTCCAACACACAACAGGGTTGTTCGCAAAACGGGCCGCACCACTCAATCCTCCCACCGACCTGCACCGGGAATACGCAGTTCATGCTCATCGAAAGAGCCTTGTTCCGCTCCAGGATGGCATCTTTCACACCTGCTGAACGAGCCGACCTTGGGATTATCCCGAATACGCTGCGGAATCTCCTGATGTTTGTGCTGAAAATACCGGGTTTCCGTAATCCGCATGGGACTCTCTTCGGAGCGGATGGCAGCGGCAACCTTTTTTGACCGTTTGTTGTCAGCCCTGTCAGCCGCCTGCTCAGTCAGATAGGCCAGCAGAGCCGTCGCCGTCTCCTTGTTGACTTCCGCATTCTCGCCAAAATGTTTATCCAGTTCAGCCATCACTTTTTCCCAGGAGCGGACTGGCAACAACCCGGGCGGATAGCTGATATGACACGATCCACACTCGGTCTTATACAACGGGTTTGTTGCCAGAGCCATATTTTTTTGACCCTCTTTTTCGGAAGCATGTACGCCCAGGACAAGCGCGCCGCCAAGACCAAGCAGCAACAATCCGATGGCGGCCGTTTTATATCTGTTGTTCATGCGCATATAATCCCTATTTAAGCGTCAGCAGAAAGGTCAGAAAATCCCCTTTTTCCTGGGGTGTACAGGCTCTGCCCAACGTCCCTTTGCAGTTGCGCAAAAACCATTTTTCCACTTTGGCTGCATCTTGCAGACGTTCGCTGTTGACCGCCGGGGCCAGTGGTTCAATCTCTTTGCCGGTTTTCACGTGCTTTCCCCGCTGTCTGGGGTCTGTGGTATGACAATCGGCACAGCGGTTGCCCGTTGCGTCTGGAGACTCTTTCCCGACCTGATTGAGCAACCGTTCTCCCTGCTCGGCGCGAAACGGCCCGGCCCCCTCACGCTGATAGCCTGCCAGCAAATCGTCCACAGTGGCCGCATGACCATCGGCCAGTGCAGTGCATACAACCATCATTCCGATTATCAAAGCGATTTTTTTCACGATCATCTCTCTCCTGTCAATTTTGCCACCGGGTTCAGCCCTCAGCCGTTGGCTCGGAATCCTTTTTCCATACTTTGACCATCGCGCCCATGCTGTTGTGGCCCGCCAGTTGATGCAGAATGGCCATGGTGGCGTGAACAATCAAATAACACCACAACAAGCTACCCAACACCTCATGCCCCTCCTTGACATCGTGCAGCCACCCCCCCATCCCGCCATCCGGTTCCATGCCCAGAAACAGGATGACGCCACTCACACCCAACAGCGTCGCTACCAGGAGACCAAGCCCCTGAACAGCACTGGCCAATGGGCTGACCTGACTGTTTTCCGGCAGGCTGAAGCGCATGGCGTGAGAAAAATAGCTTTTCATGTCCTCTTGAATGGCCTGGTAGCGAGACGGGGAAAACCAGGGAAACAGCAAGGCAAAATCAATGTTGCCAGGCCGCACCAGACACCAGAGCCAATGGACGACGAGCAACCCGAGCAGCACTTGACCCAAACTCTCATGCAGTGCATAGAATAGATCGCCTGCACGCCCCGGTTTTGGGTGAACCATCACCAGCGAAAAAGCAAGCTGGGCAACAATGCCGGTGGCGACAAACAGGTGCAGCAAACGGGTAAATCGATCATAATGCATGTTTTCACTCCTTTTTTCTGTTTCATTGCAAGATTGTCCGCCCTTGGAAGAAAAGGGTTGCACAGGAGTGTAGCCAGACAATATGAACTGAAACTGAAAAATGCAGCGGAGGTACATTTTTTTTTGCTTACGAAAGGAGTCGCCGTGCGTTTGTTATTGGTGGAAGACGACAAGAGCCTCGCCGCCACGATACAAGAGAGTTTGGCCAAGGCCGGTTTTGCCGTGGATGTGGCCCATGACGGGGTCGAAGCCGAATACATGGGAGAGGAGGAGCCCTATGATGCGATCATTCTCGATCTGGGCCTGCCCAAACGACCCGGCATGGAGGTGTTGAAAAACTGGCGAAAAAAACGCAACAACGTTCCGGTTTTGATCCTGACCGCCTGGGATGCCTGGCACGAGCGGGTGGACGGCTTCAAGGCGGGCGCGGACGATTATCTGGGCAAGCCTTTTCATATCCAGGAGTTGATTGCCCGACTCACGGCCCTCATCCGCCGCAGCAATGACCGGCCGCAGGGAGAGATGCAGGCCGATGGTCTGCGACTGGATGAGGAGCAGCAATCTGTTGTTTTGGCCAGCGGAGAGCGCAAAAAACTGACTGCAACCGAATTCCGCCTGTTGCGCTACTTTATGCTGCACCCGGACAAACCCCTTTCCAAAAGTCGCCTGACCGAACACGTCTATGAGTATGATGAGGACAAGGACAGCAATGTCATAGAGGTCTATGTCAAGCGGCTGCGTCTGTTGCTGGGACCGGAACGGATCGAGACCCGGCGGGGACAGGGATATGTCTTTCGGAGCTGTCTATGAACCCCTCGTTGCAGAATCGACTGGCTCTTGGATTGGCCGCTGTCTTGATTCCGGTGTTTCTGAGCCAGTGGTTTGTGATGCATGTCGCTGTCCACCGAATCAACAACGACTATGTTGCTTCCCGGCTCTTGCATGATGCCGAAGCCCTTTTTGCAGCACTGCAATTTGCCGATGCACCCAACACACTGCCGCCCCAGTTGTTGCCGGCCCGCATCGGCAGCATCTATCTGCAGCCATGGTCCGGCCACTATTATCGCATCCAGGTGGGAGAGACCATTTTTCGCTCCCGATCCTTGTGGGACGCCGACCTGGTCACTCCCGCACAATCCGAAGACAACGACAGGGTGCAAACAGTAACCGGACCCAAAAATGAACCGTTATTGATACTCACGCGCCATTTTTACAAGCAGCAGCAAACGGTCACCATCCTGGTCGCCGAAGAGATCAGTTTGAGTGAGCGAATGGTAAAATCCACCCAGTACTGGTTTGCCGCCATTGCGTTGTTGGCGGTGAGTATACTGTTGCTGTTGCAGCGAGCGGTGGTCAAACGGGGGTTGCACCCCCTGGAAAAGGCCAGGAACGAAATCAGGCAGTTGGAACAAGGCCAGCTGCCAACCCTCACGGACGACACAGTGCCACTGGAGGTTGTACCTTTCATCAAAGAGATCAACCGCTTGCTGACCACCCTCTCCGATCGTCTGCAAAAATCCCGAGAGGCCAGTGGCAACCTGGCGCACACCATTCGCACCCCGCTGACCATTCTGCTGCAATTGACAGAGGCGATCGAGCTGGATGGACATCCCGGGTTGCGGCAGCAGATGCAGCAGCAGATAAAAAGTCTGGACGCCCTGACGGGGCGCGTACTCAAACGGGCGCGGATAGCCGGTTCTGCCACGCCGACGCAGCTTGTGCATCTGCATGAGGAGTTGTCTGGCCTGGTGGGGATGATGCAACAGATGTACCGGGGGCGTTCCGTTCACATTGAGGCCCATATTCCAGACGATCTGTTGGTTCTGATGGATCGGCAGGATCTGTTGGAGTTGGCCGGCAACCTGCTGGACAATGCCTGCAAATGGGCCAAGACAACGGTCCATTTTACCGTTTCTCCCCTTCATGGCGTGCAACTGACGGTGGAGGATGATGGTCCGGGTTGCCCCCCCGAGCAGTACGAACAGATTCTGGCACGGGGCGGGCGGGCCGATCAGACCACACCCGGCTATGGAATTGGCTTGGCGGTGGTACAGGAGATTGTAACCGTTTATGGCGGTCAAATGGCGTTTGGTCGTTCGGCAACGTTGGGGGGGTTCCAGGTTCAGGTGCAGTTGGATCTCGCGGGTAAAGCGTGCAACCGCCCAGTGCAGTAAAACGTTGGGGACCGTGACGGTCCCCAACGAACAACAGGCTGCAGCCGATACCGTCCTACTGTTTGACAGCCGCCAACACCGCCTCCACTGTCTTCTTGGCATCACCAAACAGCATGCGGGTGTTATCCTTGTAAAAGAGCGGATTGTCTACACCGGAATAACCGGATGCCATGCTGCGCTTGGAGACAATGACCGTACCCCCTTTCCAACACTCCAGAACCGGCATGCCATAAATCGGGCTGGATGGATCATCCTGGGCACCCGGATTGACAATATCGTTGGCCCCCAACACGATGGCCACATCGGTGGACGGAAAATCTTCGTTGATCTCATCCATCTCCAACACGATGTCGTAGGGAACCTTGGCCTCCGCCAACAACACATTCATGTGACCAGGCAGACGACCGGCAACCGGATGGATGGCAAAGCGGACATTGCACCCCCGCTCCCGCAAAAATTTGGTCAACTCATAAACCGGGTGCTGCGCCTGCGCAACCGCCATCCCGTAACCGGGAATGATCACGACACTCTTTGATTCCAGCAACAACTGGGCCGTCTCCTCTGCCGTAATGCTGGTGACCGGTCCCTGCTCGGCGGTGCTGCCCGCCGCCGCTGTACCCGCTTCCACCCCAAAACCACCCAATATCACGCTGATAAAGGAACGGGCCATCGCACGGCACATGATATAGGAGAGGATGGCACCCGAGCTGCCCACCAACGATCCCACCACAATCAACACATCGTTGGAGAGCATAAAACCGGTGGCCGCCGCTGCCCAACCGGAGTAGCTGTTCAACATGGAGACCACCACCGGCATGTCAGCCCCACCAATGGCCATCACCAGGTGGGCACCCAATACAAAGGAGATCAGGGTCATCACCATCAGCGGCCACAGATGCTCATGCTCCGGGGTGGCCCCCACAAACAGACTGCCCAGATAAATGCTGACCAGAATCATGCCAAAGTTGATGGCGTGCCGTCCCGGCAGCGTCAAAGGCTTGCTGCCAATGATACCCTGCAACTTGCCAAAGGCGACAATGGAACCGGTAAAGGTCAGGGCACCGATAAACACCCCGACAAAAATTTCCGACTCATGAATGACCCGCTCCGTATGATTGGCGTAGTGGATGGAGGGATCCAAATAGTTGGCAATACCCACCAGCACCGCCGCCAGACCCACAAAACTGTGAAAACCGGCCACCAACTGCGGCATGGAGGTCATCTGCACACGGGCGGCCACCACCGACCCGATGGCACCCCCCACCAGCATGACGGGAATCAACAACCCCAACCCCCCGATTTGCGGGGTGACCAGGGTGAACAAAATGGCAATGGCCATCCCAACCATGCCGTACAGATTACCCCGCCGGGCGGACTCCTGGTTGGAAAGCCCCCCCAGGCTCAAAATAAAAAGAACGCTTGCAGCGATATAAGAGACAGTGACAATGCCTGCATTCATGGGTTCTACTCCTTCCTGAACATTTTGAGCATGCGCTGAGTGACCAGAAAGCCACCGGCGATATTGATGGCAGCCAGCAGTGCGGCCAGGGCGGACAAAACCACCACCGGACCGGAAGTACCGCCAACCTGCAGCATGGCACCGATGACGATGATACCGCTAATCGCATTGGTCACGCTCATGAGCGGCGTATGCAGGGCAGGAGTTACGTTCCAGACAATCATGTATCCCACAAAACAGGCCAGCACAAAAACCGTCAGATGGGCCAGAAAAGCCGGTGGAGCCGCCAACCCGACCAGGTAGAGCAGCGCACCACCAATCCCCATGTAGGTCAAAATCTTTTTTAACTGCTCCTTGGGATCCGCTGCCGGACCCGCCGCGCCATGTTTGCCATGACCGTGGGCAACGGGGGGGGCAACAGCAGGCTTCTTGGCAGGCGGCGCAGGCAACTTGGGAGCCGGCCAGATAATCTCCCCTTGATGAATGACCGTGGTTCCCCGCTGCACCACATCTTCCAGATTGACCGTGAAAACACCCTCTTTGGTCATGTCTTTCAGCAGATGGCAAATATTTTGCGCGTACAGGTTGCTGGCCTGGGTGGGCAGCCGGGAGGGCAGATCCGTGTAGCCGATCAAAGTGACACCATGTTTGACAATCACTTTGCCGGGTTCCAACCCTTCACAGTTGCCACCCTGCTCCGCTGCCAGATCGACCACAACGCTACCCTGTTTCATCGACTGAACCATCGCATCCGTAATCAGGATGGGAGCCCGGACCCCCGGAATCAGGGCCGTGGTGATAATGATGTCCACCTCCTTGGCCTGTTCGGCAAACAGGGCCATCTCTGCCTTGATAAACTCAGGGCTCATGGTCTTGGCGTAGCCCCCCTCACCGGTACCATCTTCCTCAAAGTCCAGCATGAGAAACTCCGCCCCCATGCTCTTGACCTGTTCGGCCACCTCGGGACGGGTATCAAAAGCCCGCACAATGGCTCCCATGCTGACAGCCGTTCCAATCGCCGACAGCCCGGCCACTCCCGCCCCGATCACCATGATTTTGGCGGCGGGTACCCGACCTGCTGCGGTAATCTGGCCGGTAAAAAAACGGCCAAAATGGTGGGCCGCTTCCAGTACGGCCCGATAGCCCGCAATGTTGGCCATGGAAGAGAGGGCATCCAACTTTTGCGCCCGGGAGATGCGCGGCACGGAGTCCATGGCCAGGACAGTCACCTTGCGCGCTGCCAGCTTATCCATCAGCTCCTTGTTCTGGGCAGGCCACAAAAAGCTGATCAAAACCTTGCCCTCATCGAGCAGATCCGCCTCATGCCGCCTCAGCTTGGTATTTTGCATGGGGGGGCGCACCTTGACCACAATATCCGCCGCGCCCCAAAGGCTTTTGCTGTCCGGTGCAATTTCAGCACCCGCTGCCTGATAGCTGGCATCGCTGAACTGGGCGGCCATACCGGCACTGGTTTCCACCAGAACCTGATAGCCCATTTTGATCAGTTGTTTCACGGAGTCCGGGCTGGCTGCCACCCGTCGTTCTTCAGGATAAATCTCTTTGGGAATACCGATTTTCATAGATGACACCTCTCGAAAGGGATGGTGACTGACTGGGATAGGTTTACCACGAAAGTTGGATCAGTGCCCGCCGGGGCGATACCCCCCTTTTAGGACAAATCGTTAGAACAGGGAAGAAAAAATCTGTCAAAGCCTTAATTTAGTGCTGGGACGGGTACGCCTTAATCAACACGCTGGCCGGTACGCCACGCCAATAAGACCACCGCAACCACCACATCAACAGGATGGTACGCCATACCCCCCGTTTTTCCCAACGGCGGCCTGAAGTGGTCACACGTTGTGAAAGGCAGAGGGGAGGCGACAGCCGCAACAGCCGTCTGGAAAGGGCAATATCCTCCATCAGGGGTTGGTCAGGAAAACCACCCACCTGCAGAAACAGTTCGCGACGGACAAAAATGGCTTGGTCACCGGTGGCAATGCCCGTCAGGCAGGAACGTATGTTCATCATCCCGGCCACCACCCGCAGCATCCACGGACGACCCTGAATGCGCACGGCAAACCGCCCCCAGGGGCGTCCGCTCCCGGCCAGAGCCACCACCCAGGAGTCCCCCCCGTCAGCGGATGGCAACCAGGTGTCTGCATGCAAAAAAAGCAGGATATCCCCTTGGGCAACCCCGGCACCGGCGTTCATCTGTCGGGCCCGGCCCCGGTCCGAAACGAGCAACCGGGCACCCCAGTGGGCGGCCATGGCCGGAGAGTCATCCTCGCTGCCCCCATCCACCACGATGATCTCCACCCCGCGCTGACGCAAAGGCTGCAGATGCGCCAGCCAATCCGCCAAATGGGCAGCCTCGTTGAGTACCGGAACAATGATGGAAAGCTCTTTCATAACGCGCCAGCCTGGATGGATCACCCAAGAGGACAACCACTCGAACGGACCGACCCCACAAGAGTTTGCGATTATACCTCCTATCCTGTGCCACCAAAAGGAGAGAACAGAGTACCTTCCATCGCTGTCCTTATTTTTATTGTTGGACAGTAAAATAGTTGGCATTTTATTTGCTAAGACCCTCATCAGGATTTTATAATGCAAAAACAAACACGAACGCCAATGAATCAAATCTGAGCGGGCACGGTTTTTTTTACCCGTGCATGTGTGACGATTTTCCCCCGGAAACTTTCCGAAGGATACGACTGACCATGAGCTTGGACCGACCCAAAATTCTCGTTGTCGATGATGCCGTCGACAGTATTCGACTCCTGAACGAATGGTTGAAGCAGGAATACCAAGTGCTTGCTGCCCAATCGGGCGAGGAAGCCCTGCGACTGGTCAAGCGGGAAAAACCGGATCTGATTTTGCTGGATGTCCAGATGCCGGGAATGGATGGGCTGGAAACCTGTCAACATCTGCAGGCGAATCCGGAGACATCCCAAATCCCGGTCATCTTTGTCACCGCCAGCAGACAGATGGAAAACGAGTTGCGCGGCCTTGAAATGGGTGCGGTGGATTTTCTCACCAAACCCATCAGCCCCCCTATTCTGATGGTGCGGGTACGTAACCATCTGGCGTTGTCGAGCCACAGGCGCAAGATTGAACAGTTGGTGCGGGAGCGGACGACGGCCATGGAAGAGGCCCAACAGGCCATGCGATCCGCCATGCGTAACCTGTTGGTGATCCAGGTGACGGCGGGTGTCTTCTGGTTACAGGTTCCAGAGGCCGGACTGTATATTTTGTGCGGTTGCCCCGGTGAAGTTGTCAAACATTTGATGCATAAAGGGCTGATCAGCACCGCTCAACGCCATGGTGTCACCTTTGAAACGGGGCCTAACGTCATTCTTTTATCGGATCTGTTGGTCCAAAATGGTGGTTTTGCCAATCTGGCCGAGTTTCCCGTGCTGCAGATGCTTTACCGTCAAGGGATGATCATCCCCAACCACCCCAACAACTCTGGAGTCAAACCTTTGTTGATTGGCTCCAAAGCCCAGGTTCAGGCCCAACTGGAATATATCTATCGGGGCAATTATGGCCTTGTCAGCCAGGAAGAGATCATGGCCTGTGGGGTGGAGCCCGAGTTGGCAGAGATCCAGATGCGCATCAAGCGCAAATTTGCCTTTGGCACCATCCTCTCCCCAACGAGCTTCCTTGATACGCTGGAGATTGGCGAAGAACCGGTTGAGATTCGCAACGGGGTGACTGTTCTGCGTACCGGCTTTAACCGCTTTCGCTTCTCCTACCACGGAGAGCATGCCGATATTGATCTCAATCTGCCTCCCAATACCCTCTACGAGGCCCCCTATCCCCTGGGACGGCATCGTATTCAGCAACACTATTTTGCCGTTCTCCACACCGGAGAGGGGGACGGCTGGGATATCAACCGGCCCAGCATGGGCAGCATTGTCATGTTTCAGGGGCGGGTCTATCTGGTAGATGTCAGTCCCACCATTTTGCAAATTCTGGCCGCCCTGGGCATTGACATCAGCGAGGTGGAAGGCATTTTTCAAACCCATGGCCATGATGACCATTTTGCCGGCCTGCCCGCCTTGATCCATTCGGACCATCGACTCAAATATTACGCAACCCTGCTGGTGCGCACTTCGGTGGCCAAAAAGTTTGCCGCCTTGACCTCCCTGCCTGAAGAAAAGTTTGCGGAATTTTTTGAAATCCATGATCTGGATGTCGACTGCTGGAATGATTGTGATGGTCTGGAGGTCAAGCCGATCTACTCACCCCACCCCGTTGAAACCACCATTTTGCTGTTCCGTGCCTTGGCAGGCACAGGCTACAAAACTTATGCCCATTGGGCTGATCTCTCCTCCTTTGCCGTGTTGGACCAGATGACGGGAGATGGACCGACCGATGTACCGGCAGCCTTCATGGACAAGGTCAAGGCGGACTATTGGACCGCAGCCGATCTGAAAAAACTGGACATCGGGGGGGGAATGATTCACGGACTGGCTGAAGATTTTCGCCAGGATCCCTCCCGACGTCTCATCCTGGCACACACCGCACGCAAGCTGACAACCCAGGAGATGGAAATCGGCTCCGAATCGTTTTTCGGGGCCTTGGATGTTCTGATTGAGGGGCAACAGGATTATCTGCGTCAACGGGCTTTCCGCTTCATGAACCGTTTGTTCCCGCAAGTAAAAATGGATCAGATCCACATGCTCCTCAACTGTCCGGTGGTCAACTATAACGCAGGAACCATCCTCTATCGTACCGGCGAGAGTGAATCGAAAGGTTCCGTGGAGATGGTACTGTCGGGTGCCGTCAACTATCTCGATGGAGAGTCGGGTATCCACAGCCATCTGCCCTTTGGTTCCCTGATCGGTGTCCAGGAGTTGCTCGGTGGAGAAGAGTCGGAATCCAAATCCACCTGCCGCGCAGCCTCTCACTGTTCAGTAATCCGTTTTCCGGCCGCACTGTTCGAGGCATTCCTGGAACAGAATGGCTTGTTGAACCATCTGGGTGCAGTCCTCGACAAAACTCAATTTTTGCGCAAAACCCGCCTGTTCGGCGAGCAGACCACCTTCCGGCTGGTCCACATTGCCCAACAAATGGATCGCATCATCGTCCCGGCCGGGAAAAAGATTGCGCTGAAACGGAAACAACAGCTCTGGCTGGTCATCAAGGGCGAAGTGCAACTGACAGATCCCAACGGATGTTACATCGATACGGTTCGGCCATTGGGGTTTTTTGGCGAGGACTCCTACCTGACCCCAGGCAAAAACCACTGGATTCCCAGGGCCGTCTCTGCCACCGAACTCTATCGGGTGGACCGGCAGGAAATTATCGAAATTCCCATCGTCCATTGGAAAATGTTGGAAACGCATGACAATCGGTCGAAACAGTGTCGAATATGTGCTAAGGGACCGTGATTTTTCTGTTTGAACGGCATCCCATCTCCAACCGGCGTAAACAGCATGGACAAGCCAAAATGCCCATTGGTAAACAGCTCCTTACGATTGCAAGCCGGTTGATCCGGGGTGGAAAGGCGGATTGGAGTGCCCTTAACCGGGAGGTGGTCTCCCTCTATCAACAACAGCAGTTTGATCAAGCCCAGAGCGTTGCCCAACGGGCATTGGATGTCGCGGAGAGTACAGTTGGAACAGACCACCCGGATGTAGCGACAAGCTTGAACAATCTTGCCTTGCTCTACAGTGCCCAGGGGCTCCATGCCGAGGCGGAGCAGTGTTACAAGCGCGCCTGGGAAATCTTTGAAAAGGTCCACGGCCCCGAACACCCGAAGGTGGCCACCAGCCTGAACAACTTGGCCACGCTCTACTATGCCACCCGCAACTTTCCCCAGGCGGAACTGTTTGGCCAACAGGCGTTGGCGATCGTCGAAAAGGTTCTGCCGACCGGGCATCCCGACCAACTGGAAAGCCTGAACAACCTGGCAGAGCTGTATCGGGTCCAAGGCAAATTTGCCCAGGCTGACCCCCTGTATCAACGTCTCCTGTCTCTCCATGAAGCGTGCCCGGAATCGGATCCATTGCTGTTGGCGGTCAGTCTGAAAAACCTTGCCAGCTCTCGTCACGCGCAAAAAGAGTATCCCCAGGCAATGGCTCTTTACCAGCGAGCCCTGACGCTCCGGGAAGAGACCCTGGGAGCAAACCATCCCCAGGTTGCCGTCATTTTGAATAATCTTGCTTTGGTCCAGGAGGCGGTCGGTCAACATCTGCTGGCTGAGACCAATTTCCAACGTGCCTTGACCATTCGTGAGCAGGCCTTTGGTCAAATGCACCCGGATGTGGCAAAAAGTCTGAACAATTTGGCCTCTTTCTATAACGGCAGGGGCCGGTATGCCCAGGCCGAGCCCCTGTACCAGCAAGCCTTGGCGATCCGGGAACAGCTTTTGGATGGCGACCATCCCGATGTGGCGGCCAGTCTGAACAATCTGGCGTTGCTCTACGGAGCCCAGGGGCAATACGCCCATGCCGAGCCTCTTTACAGTCGCGCGCTGGCCATTTTTGAGCGGGTGCTGGCTCCTGACCATCCCACCCTCTCCAGCAGTCTGAACAATCTGGCTGAGACATATCGGTTCCAGGGCCGGCATGAAAAGGCTGAGCCCCTCTATCTGCGGGCCTTGGCGATCCGTGAGAAGGCGTTTGGTCCCACCCATGTCAGCGTGGCCGCTTCCCTCAACAACCTTGCCCTGCTCTACAGTTTTCAAGGTCGGTATGGAGAAGCAGAGCCGCTTTATCAACGCTCAAGAGCCATTTTTGCACAGGTGTTTGGCAGCAAACATCCCCATGTCGCCACCAGCCTGATCAATCTGGCCAAGCTGTATCGGGCACGAGGGGAGAACAGCCAGGCCATCTCCCTCTACCAACAGGCATTGGCCATTCGAGAACACCTGTTTACGAACAGCCACCCCGGTGTGGTGGCCGCCCAACAGGAGTTGGCCGCGTTGCTGAAGAGTGCTGCAGAGACGGATGAATTACCCAAAAAAGATTAGACATTATCTGGACGGAGTCTCCTGCCCCTCCGGGTTTCCATGCGATCGGTATTCGGGTATGCGCACCAGCACGACTCCTTCCGGGGTGGGTTGACTCACGACGATGGGCTGTGAGGCCGCCAAACCCTTGCCCTCATAGAGAAGGGTCAAACGCTTTTTGAGGGCCTGCAGATCGCTATCGGTCACCCGCTTTCCAACGTAAGAGTCCGTGATTTTGGTCATCTCCTCCGGAAAAGAGGCCGCACCACTCCCCACCTGACTGGCAATCCAAACCTCCTTGACCCATACCCCCTCCGCCGGCTTGGCGGAACCCACATCCGCCTTACCCTGCACCACCGGTTGGGCAGCCACAGCCGGTTGAGGCAGCGCAACGACATCGGGGTTGGCCGGAGCGGTTGGCCGGACTGCCTCTGGGTGTAGAACGTCCGGCTCGACCGCAACCTCTTCACTTTGCAGCCGCTTGAGACCAAGATCCCGCTCCAGCTCTATCTTTTGCACGCCGGCCTGGCCAGCGGTTGCCGTCAAGACTTCCCGCAGGGTACCCATTCTGCCAAACAGTTCATACGCGCCTTTGATATGGTTAAGCTCCTCCAGCAACAGACCATTCTTGGCAGCAAACAACTCGTTTTCCGAGTTCAGCAGATCCAACAGGGTTCGTTTGCCCGCTTTGAACTGCTGATGATAAGAGGTTGTCACCTGTTTGCTGACTTCGTAGTGCCGCCGCATAAAATGGATGCGATCTTTGGCCATCGCCAACCGGTTCCAACTCTCCTGAACAGCCTGTTTCAGTGTCAATCGGCCTTTTTCCAGGTTGAGCTGGGCCTGGGTCAACAGGTTTTGTTGCTCTTCCAGCTTGGAAAGGTCAGCCCCGCCGTTGTAGAGGTTGTGGTTCATGCGCAACATGGCGGTCAGGGTTTGACTGTGGCCTGCGCTACCCGACACATTGGCCGTATTGCTGCCTGTCAACTCCATCTCCACCTTGGGATAGAGGGCAGCCTGTGCGACAGCCAAACCGGACTCTGCCGCCGCCACCGCAAAACGGGCAGCCTCCAACTCCTTGTTGTCAAGCATGGTCCTGTTCCACGCCTCCTCGAGGGATTTTGGCAACAAGGCCTCCGGTGCCACGGGCATGACCATCTCCTCTGCGGTCAAGGGAGGCAAACCAACAATTTCTTTAAACTTTGCCTGGGTGTTCTTGTAGGCTGCCTGATTGCTGGCCTGGTTGGCCGAGGCCAGCAAGGTCCGGCTTTTTGCCTGTTCCACATCCGCTTCGCTACCGGCCCCGGCCTCAAACTTTTTTTGCACCTTGGCCATGATGTGTTGATGCAACTGAACATTATCCTTGATCGATTCCAGTTGGATATATTTGATCACCATCTCCACGTAGGTCTGCACAGCCAGCAAGGCGACCGCGTCGGATGTCAACTGCAATCTTGCCTGAGCCGCCTGCAGTTGTGCTTTCGCCTGCGCCACTTTGGAGCGCACATCCGCCCCATCGAACAGATTCTGTTTGACCACGAGGGAGCCTTCCCCTCGATTCAGGCCCAGGTCGTGTTGGGTGCGACCAGCCGCACTGTTGGCAGCGCGTGTGGTGGCATTGTCAGCGGTTTCCGATCCATAACCGACGGTAAAATCCATCCTGGGCAGATAACCGGCATAAGCCTGCTGCACTTTTTGATCCAGGGCCTTGCCGAACTCCTCGGCGGCCAGTACATCCGGATAACTTTTGACCGCCAAATCAGCCGCCTGCTGTAGCGTCAGGCTCCATGCCAGAACGGGAACACCCCAAAAGGCAGCTCCTGCCACAAGAGCAGCCGCCAACCTGGAGTAAGTTCCAATGGATGTCAGTATGCCAGCCATCATCGAAGTGACCATGATCTCCCGATTTCAAGTAATGCACGCCCCCGGACAACACCAGCAACCGCCGACAGGATTGACCACAATCAGCTGCCTGCCAACCCAATCGCCCTGAGAATCTTGTTGCGCAAAGAGGCTTGCTACCGATAAAATAGTTCAAGTATGGTGGGAATGCCACGTCAATAGTGTGCCGGGCAGCTTTTATCTGCCACTCGGTTTGGTATTGTTCATGCAGACGGGTGGCAAACGCGGGGAGTTTCTCCGGCGCATCAAAACAGTGGGAGAGTAGTCATGAGCAATCCGTTATCCTTCGATTTGCGCAGTCTGTTGTCGGAACTGCAAACGCCCCCCGTAGTCTTGCACATGGAGACAGAACCGGTGGGCGAGTTGGCTTACGTTCCCAGTACCAGCCTGCTGTTGGAGGGTGAGTTTTATCGGGTAGGCAATGATCTGCTCATCATCGGGCCCGACGGTGAACGTTTCTCGGTTGAAGGTTATTTTGCCGGCGACCACCAGGCTGCCCTGGCAACGGCAAATGGTCGCTTTCTGCTGCCGGAAACGGTCAATCTTTTGCTGGTAGCGGATACCTCTGTGCTGCCTGGAACACTGGTGGCCGGACCGGATATGGTAAGCGAGATGGGGGAACCCATCGGCATCAGTGCCGAGATCACAGGCAAGGTGACGGCCAAAAACAAGGCGGGCGTGGTGCGTGAACTGGCAAAAGGGGATCCCATCTTTCGGGAGGATGTCATCAAAACCGAAAAGGGCGGCTTGATCAAGCTGAGCTTCAAGGATAAAACGCTGCTGCAATTGGGTGAAAATGCCAACGTTGTCTTGAACAAATACACCTATGACCCCGATGCCAAGGAGGGCAATTTTGAGGCCACTGTCACCCGCGGCATGTTCAAGTATGCCAGTGGCGACTTGGCCAAACAGCACAGCGGTCGTCACACCCTGCTGAAAACTCCCACCGCCCAAATTGGCGTCCGGGGTAGTGAGTTGCAGGGCGAGGTGGCGGCAGACGGTCAGACAACCGTTGTCCACACCTCGGGTGTGTTGGATATTGCCGATGCCCAGGGGCAGGGAACGGTCACCCTGTTGCAACCGGGTATGGCCACAGTGGTCACCACCGAGGGGCCGCCGCAACAGCCTTTCCAGGCTCCCCCCGCCATGATCCAACAATTTGCCAGCCAGTTGCCAGCCACCTTGCCGGACAAAAAGGCGGATGACAGTAAGGAGTCCTCTGCGGACAAGGAGAAAGGGGCCGATGCCAAACCGGAAAAGGGCGGCGAGGCCAAGGGCGAGGAGAGCAAGAAGGGCGAGGGGGAAAAGGGCGCGAAAGAGGAGAAGAAGGGCGACAAAAAAGAGGATAAAGAGGATAAAGAGGATAAAAAAGGGGATAAAGAAGACAAAAAAGGCGACGGGGAGGAGAAGAGGGAAGCGGATGCCAAGGATGACAAAACAGGCGAACCGCAAGAAAAAAAAGGAGGGGATGCCAAAGAGGATAAGGGGAACACAGAACCAAAACCGGAACCCAAATCTACCGATACTTCCCACCACGCCACGCATCAACCGGGCACAGGGGAGTCGGGTGTTGTTGTCGAGCCGGCTTTGGTGCTCTTGCCACCAATTTCTTCCCCCGCTCCGACCTCTCCGCCGCCGCCGCCGCCAACTGCGCCGCCTGTGACCAGTCCGCCGCTGACGTTACCGCCCGTGACCACTCCGCCCGCGACCACTCCGCCCGCAACGACGCCGCCGGAGACCACGCCGCCGGCAACCAGCCCGGTTGCGACAGAGCCACCGGCAACGACGCCGCCGGCAACGAGTCCGCCTGTTTTGACCGGTGTTTTGTTGGACGCGGCCGTGGAAGGGGTTCAATACCATACGGCCTCCCAGTCGGGTGTGACCGGATCGGGAGGTACTTTTAATTATGTGGCGGGCGAGACGGTATATTTTAACCTGGGTACCATCAATCTGGGTCAAGCAGTGGGGGCTGCGCAACTGACACCGCTGGATTTGACAGCCGGCAACCTGAGTGCGACCACCAACATTCTCCGCCTGTTACAAACACTGGATGGGGACAGCACGCCCAGCAATGGTATTGTGATTCCTGCCACAACGCTCAGCCTGGCCACCAGTGTCACGGGCATCAATCCACTGACAGACACCATGGCGGCGTTTGAGGCCAATGTCGCCTCCTTCCTGACATCGGCCGCTGTTCCCAACGGCATGCTGATCCCGGAGGGCTATGCCTGGTACCATTTTCTCGGTACCGGCAGCCCGATCTACGTTGCAACGGGAGCCAACGGCCAAGGGATTCGGCTGGACGGGGGGGTGACGGGTGATGCGGCGGGATCTTCCGTCTCTTTTGCCGGAGATCTCAACGGGGATGGCTATGACGATGTCGTGATCGGCGCACCCCATGCCAATGGTGATGTAGGTACCAGTTATGTGCTGTTTGGCTCCATGACCGGATTTGCCAGCCAGATCAGCCTTGCCAACCTGAATGGC
>PEAG01000170.1 GCA_002753505.1 Magnetococcales bacterium HCHbin5
CTGGCGGATCCCTCTTGAGATTCGGGAGGAGGGGGTTGGTGCAACCCCTCACCCCTGGGCGAACAATCCCCCCACCCGGTACTGAATCGCTTCCGATAGATGAATGGGCATGACCGGGTCCGCCTCGTCCAGGTCGGCAATCGTCCGCGCCACCTTCAGGATCCGATTGTGGCTGCGGGCGGAAAAACCCAGTCGCTGCCCGGCGGTCAGCAACAACATCCGCCCCTCCTCTGTCAACCGTATCCCCTCTTCCAACGCCAACCCATTCAACCGGGCATTGCAGATTCCAGAGCCGTTGCGTTGGTATTGCCGCTCCCGTGCCTGTACCACCCGCCCGGCCACCGCCTCCGAAGACTCGCCAGCAGCAATGCCCACCAATACCTCCTGGGGTACCGCTGGCACCTCCACATGCAGATCAATCCGATCCAGCAACGGCCCGGAAAGACGGGAGCGATACTGCTCCACCCGCATGCCGGAACAGCGGCAGGTGTGATAGGCCGATCCCAGATGACCACAGGGACAGGGATTGCAGGCAGCCACCAGTTGGAAAGAGGCAGGAAAACGGGTGGAGAGAGCCGCACGAGAGATCTGCACATCCCCCGATTCCAACGGCTCCCGCAGCACCTCCAAGGCCGTGCGACCGAATTCGGGAATTTCGTCCAGAAACAGCACCCCCCGATGGGCCAGACTCACCTCGCCCGGTCGGGGATGACCCCCGCCGCCGATCAAGGCCACCTGGGAGGCGGTGTGGTGGGGGGCACGAAAAGGGCGGGTGCCCACAAAGGGGCGCAACGGGTCCAACCGCCCCGCCACCGAGTGGATGGTCGTCACCTCCAGGGCCTCATCCAGGGTCATGGGGGGGAGAATGCTCGGCAGACATTGGGCCAGCAGGGTCTTGCCCGATCCGGGTGGCCCGCTCATCAGCAGATTGTGTCCCCCCGCCGCCACCACCTCCAGGGCACGCCGGGCATACTCCTGACCCTTGACCTCGCGCAGATTGCGCTGGGGACCCTTCTCCTCCCGCACCCACTGCTGCCAATCGGTGACCGGTTGGGCTGGCAACGGCTCCACCGCCAGCAGATGGCGGATCAACGCCAACAGGGTCGGCGGCGCGACCACCCGCACCCCCTCCATGAAGGCCGCCTCCAGACCGTTGGCCTCCGGGACAATAATCTCTTCAAAACCAGACTGTTTGGCATAAATGGCGGCGGGCAGGGAACCGGCAATCGGCTTTAATCGGCCATCCAGGGCCAGCTCTCCCAAAAACAGACGCCGATTCAAGACGGCGGCAGGCAGTTGCTCCATGGCCACCAGCAAACCCAGGGCCATGGGCAGATCATAGGCGGAACCCACCTTGGGAAGGTGGGCCGGTGCCAGATTGATGGTAATGTGCAAGGTTGGCAGCTTGAAACCGGAATTTTTCAGGGCGGCCCGAATCCTATCCTTGGCCTCCCGCACCGCCTCATCGGCCAATCCGACCATGTTCAGGGCTGGCAACCCTCGGCTCAGGTCCACCTCCACCTCTACCGGGACCGCCCTGACCCCCTCCATGGCGATGGTATGAACGCAGGACAGCATAAAAGGTTACCTCCGCACTAAGTGGGCCGACAAAGCTGATCCCTGAGAGCGGGGCGTCCCCGCCAGGGTGGATAATCCCCCAAGACCCCCTAAAAATTGAGCCAATTGCAAAATGATTTCCTTTTTTAATCGCGCAAAAAGGGAACGCGACCATCTGGGGATCAAAAAAGCCCTCCAGATGGAAAATTCGCAGGTTTTTCTGCCTGACGTGCCTTTTTCTTCGCACTGTGGACACGCGGACTCCACCGCCCTGCTTTTAGCGGTTCGAGAGGCTGAGTTTTGGTGCTCGTTGTTCTGTCATGTCACCATTTTCATCAATTGGTCGGCAGTCAGTGCCAACACCCCAAACATCAAGTGGCACATGATCTTCGCGTGTCCACGCACACGTACCATCTTGCCTCCGAACTCGTCTTTCAACCGACCATTTGCCCGTTCCGATGCGGTTCGACCGTTGTAGCGCACATCCTCTGGAAACGTCATGTTGATCGTTTTGCGCGCTTTCCCTTCTGCCGCCAACTCATCGCGTAACTTGGTGTTGTTGCGGGTATTGATATCGATGATCGGCACGTGTCCATGCAGCAGGCTGTGTTCCTTTATAATTCCAGCGTCGTAGGCAGAATCCATCAACTCGTACAAGTATGTCACCCTCTGTGCGGTCATCGTTGCCAGGGGAATCGACACTTGACTGTCATGCAATGACGCCGAAGTCAAAATACAACTGATTGGGATGCCACCATCCGCCGTATCCAAATGCAATTTATAACCAATCCAGCTTTCTTTATGGCCCTTGCTATTCAATTTGGTTCCAACATCACATTGTTTCGGCAGATCATTGAGCATCTCCCCGAGTGTCATATTGCCCTGTCGTTCAAGGTGGCTCAACGTCTTCAGCGTTGAGTCAGCCTTCCTCGGTCGACCGCGTTTCGGTTTCGGCTTTTCGAGTATCTCTTCCGGTTTTGGTGTCAGCACATGCTCCGTTTGTTCGGGTAAAACGGGTACTGGTTCCGCTTCCAACCCAGGTAAAACTTTTCCGTCTGGAAGAGAAGCTGCCTTTTTATTTGAACAATCTATAGCAGGTCCTCCAAATACCGGCTTCTCCCGTGCATCTATTTGCGTGGAGTCTCTGGAAATGTGCCCAACCAACGGCTCCTCCGAATCCCTCGTGACAAGTGCAGCGTGGACCCGTTCAGGCAACCGATTCCTGGCAAATTCGGCAAACACCCTCGAAAAAGTCGATGCGTCCGGTATCTCCTGCCTCTTCTCCCACCCGCAAATTCTCCTCAAACAGGAATCGCTGTTCAAGCGATCAATCAGCATGACAGTCGTTGGCAGATTCAACGCTGCCTTTGCTACGAACGCCCGCGCCAGAGCCTGCCGATCCGCCGGAGGTCTCCCAGGATCTAGCTGATAATAAAATGGAATATAATCCTCAATCCGAACGACATCCAATATTGTCACCACCAACCGGTGTTTCTCTGTCAATGGACCCACTTCTTCTTCCAACCAAGGCAACAATGACCCTTGAATTCTGTACCAAATGTGCTTA
>PEAG01000171.1 GCA_002753505.1 Magnetococcales bacterium HCHbin5
ACCGCCGTGTTCGGGATCGGCTACAGAACATTCCTGGTCGGGTGGCACCGATTGTGGCGGCCATAACCGATACCAGGCAGATTGAGCAGGTACTGTCGAAAGAGATTTATGAGGGCGGCACCGCCCTTCAGGTTGGCCGGAAGCGGGTAAATCGATCCGTTCACATCATCCCTCGCACTATCGATGATGGCTTGCTGGGTTGCGGTCAGGTTGGCCATTGTCTCTCTCCTTCGTTGGGGGTTGGTATGCCTTGTTGAGACACATGAAGCCATACTGTCGCATTGATCATCAACGATTATTTATCGTTTTTACGATTTTAGGAATGACTCCTCCCTCCAACCTGCCTAAAGATTGGGATCACAAAACTGTTCCTGTCCGGTTCCGCGCATTTATCCGTGCGGTATTGAATTCCCGGTTGCAGTGGTTTTGGCGGTTGTGATAGCTTGTGTGGGATGCTTGCCGGGGAGTGGGTACGGTGTACTTGAGAAAGAATGATAAGTGTCATGATTATCCATCCTTATCCGTGTCCAGTTGATCCAGGTGCCAGGGGGGCTTTCATAGGGGTTTAGCCAACGAGGAGAGACGACCTTGCTTAACAGTGACCAAATTGCCCTGGTCCGTGCGCAGCTGCGCGATCTCTATGCCGACGCATTCCAATCTCGCTTTGCTGATCTCATGGAGAACTTCTGCGGGTCTAATTTTAAACGCATACGTGCCCACGGTGCGCGGGGTGATCGGGGGTGTGACGGCTACCTTTCCTCTATGGAAGAGGTGTTTGCCTGTTACGGTGCCCTGGGTGGAAAGGCATCGGTCCAGGCTCAATGCGATAAAATTCGTTCCGACTTTGCGAAGGCGAAAGCCGCCATGGAAGGGCCTAAGATGGCTCGGTGGACCTTCGTCCATAATCTGGTGGATGGTCTTTCCACCGATGCTGTGAGTGAACTTGACCGGTTGAGACAAGAGAACCCGGAGATCTTGATTGATACCTTCGGTCTGCCGGAGTTTTTAGAAATCTGGCCCCACAAGGCCCTGCATGCGCCTCGTCTGCAACGCCCAGCCGCAGAGCGACCCCGGCCCCCCCGGGATGATCGGGAGTGGATGGATCCCAAATATCCCCACATCCCGTTGATCGGACGGGAGGAGATGCTGCACGATCTGCGCGGGTGGCTGCAGGGGGCGGATGTTGCCGTGCGGGTACTCACCGCTGCGGGGGGGAGCGGCAAGAGTCGCTTGGCTTGGGAGCTGTGTCGGGCAGCGGAAAAAGAGGGCTGGGACGCCGGTTTTCTGAACCGGGATGCCCTGGAGCAACTGCTCTCCCACCCCGATCCGTCGGCTTGGTGCTGGTATCGGCCGACGTTGCTGGTATTCGACTATGCCGCCTATGCGGCCGGCGGGCTTCGCACCTGGTTCCTGCGTTTGGCAGAGCTGGGGGAGTGCAGATTTGCCTTGCGCATTCTGCTCCTGGAACGCCACGGCAAGCCTGGCGAGGGGTGGTGGGATGTCGTGTTTGACGCCCCCGGCAGCGATGGCGATAATCGTGCCGTGCAAGGGCTGCTCAATCCCCCATCGCCGGTGCTATTCCCCGAAATGATGTCCTTGCCCTGGCGGCGGAACATCCTGGCCGCTGTTCTCAAGGCACAGGGTGTGCCCACCTCCCTGCCGGACGACCCTTCGTTCAACAAACAACTGGAAACGCTCTCCTGGGGCAGTCAGCCGCTGTTTCTCATCATGGCTGCACTGTTGTCGGCACAGCGCAACCTTTCCACACTGCTTACATTCAGCCGGACCAAATTGGTCATGGAGATGGCCGGGAGGGAGATCTCCCGCATAAAGGGATTTGCCAACGGGAGGCCAAGACAGCAGATTTTATGCCGTCTGGCCGCTTGTGCCACCCTGGCCGGGGGGCTGACCAGGCAGGATGCCATGGCTTTGGCAGACGAGGAAAAACGGACCGGAGGATATCCCACCACCGGAGATCCGGGGGAGTTTGCCGATTGGCTGCATAACGCCCTGCCAGGGCCGGATGATTCTATAGCCCCGATTCTGCCGGACATGTTGGGGGAGGCGGTACTTCTCACCCTCTTCCAGGAAAACCAGGAAAAAGATTATTCTACCGTGGCCCGGGCTTTTGACTTGGCTCCAGAAAAGACGGCGGCAGCCCTGGTCCACTGCGTTCAGGACTACAGCGATCCCTTCCACCCGGAACAACACCAGCAGCCTATTCAGTGGTTGTCCAGGCTTATCGATCGTCCTGAACTCAGTCTGAAGCATGCCCGGGCCATTGCCCAATCCATGCCCATTACCACCATCGCTCTGAAACAGTTGGCCGTCACGGTCCGCCAGGGTATCGTCAACCGGCTGAAAGCAGAGGTGCAACAGGGACAACGGGCAACGTTGGATCCCCTGCTGGCATCCGAATTAAATAACCTGGGCGTGGAGTTGGCCGATCTTGGCCGTCATCAAGAGGCTCTTTTGGCCACTGAGGAGGCGGTGGAACTTTACCGGCCATTGGCAGCACGCCAGCCGGATGCCTACGGTCCTGATCTGGCTATGTCCCTCAACAACCTGGGCAACTGGTTGTCTGCTCTTGGCCGTCGTCAGGAGGCCCTTTTGGCCACCGAGGAGGCGGTGGAACTTTACCGGCCATTGGCAGCACGCCATCCGGATGCCTGCGGTCCTGATCTGGCTACATCCCTCAACAACCTGGGCAACTGGTTGTCTGCTCTTGGCCGTCATCAGGAGGCCCTTTTGGCCACCGAGGAGGCGGTGGAACTTTACCGGCCATTGGCAGCACGCCATCCGGATGCCTACGGTCCTGATCTGGCTACATCCCTCAACAACCTGGGCAACAGGTTGTCTGCTCTTGGCCGTCGTCAGGAGGCCCTTTTGGCCACCGAGGAGGCGGTGGAACTTTACCGGCCATTGGCAGCACGCCATCCGGATGCCTACGGTCCTGATCTGGCCCGCTCCCTCAACAACCTGGGCAACAGGTTGTCTGCTCTTGGCCGTCATCAGGAGGCCCTTTTGGCCACCGAGGAGGCGGTGGAACTTTACCGGCCATTGGCAGCACGCCATCCGGATGCCTACGGTCCTGATCTGGCCGGTTCCCTCAA
>PEAG01000172.1 GCA_002753505.1 Magnetococcales bacterium HCHbin5
AGGTGCATGAACTCAAGCGGCGGGTGCGGGAGTTGGAGGAGCAGATCCGGGGGATGCGTGCCCAGGATCATGAGGCGGAACTTCGTGCTCTTCGCGATGATCTGGACCGCTTGGATGTGCGCAGTTTGCGTCAGGAGTTGACGGACATGAAGGAGGTGTTGGAGTCTGCGCGGCCTGCTTCGTCCAACCCGCAAGAGAAAAAGGCGACTGCTGCAACCAGGGCGCGGGGGGGTGCCGTCCGTGAGAAGACCGGGCCAGCCGATGCGGCCACTGCTGCCAGAAAAGGAGAATAACGCATGTTTCCAATTACCATGACCCCGCAGCAGGCGGCTGAAGAGTTGCTGCGTTTCAACCAGAAGCTGGCGTCCGGGATGCGTTCGTTGAGCGAGACCGGTCCGATCTCGGCGGGTGTGAGCAGTCGGGAGGCGGTGTACACGGAAGACAAGGTGGTGCTCTATCGCTACCACTCCCGCGTGGAAAAACAGCATCGGGTACCCATTCTGGTGGTCTATGCCCTGGTGAACCGTCCCTACATGGCGGACCTGCAGGAGGATCGCTCCCTGATCCGGGGACTGCTGGACGAAGGGATGGATGTCTATCTGATCGATTGGGGCTATCCCGATGCGTCGGATCGGTATCTGCAGATGGATGATTATATCAACGGTTACCTGCACCGGTGTGTGGCGCACATTTGCGATGCCCATGATCTCTACCGGATCAATCTTCTGGGTATCTGCCAGGGCGGCACTTTCAGCCTTTGCTATACGGCCATGCATCCCGAACGGGTGCGCAATCTGGTAACGACGGTGACGCCGGTGGATTTTCAGACCCCGGACAATCTGTTGAGCCATTGGGCCCAAAAGCTGGATGTGGACCTGCTGGTGGATACCATGGGCAACATTTCCGGCGATCTGCTGAATTTTACCTTTTTGTCCATGAATCCCTACCGGTTGACCGGGCAGAAATATCTGGACATGGTGGATCTGCTGGATCAACCGGACAAGCTGAAAAATTTTCTGCGCATGGAAAAGTGGATCTTCGACTCGCCGGATCAGGCGGGGGAGACCTTTCGCCAGTTCATCAAGGATTTTTATCAGAAAAACGCCTTGATCAAGGGCGAGGTGGTGATCGGGGGCCATCGGGTGGACTTGAAAAACATTTCCATGCCGGTGTTCAACGTCTATGCCACGCTGGACCATCTGGTCCCGCCCGCCTCCTCCAAGGTGCTTAAGGGGTTGGTGGGCAGCGCGGACTATTCCGAATTTGCCTTCAAGGGAGGCCATATCGGTATCTATGTCAGCGGGCGCGCCCAGCAGGAGGTTCCTCCCGCCATCGCCAACTGGTTGAAGGCGCGGGGCTAAATTTATATGGGGTCCAGGGGAGATTATCTCCCCTGGCGGGTCCAGGGCAGAGCCCTGGGACTTTGCTGTTGTCTTTCAAAAGAGCCGAAGCCGGTTTTGCTTCGGCCTTTTTAACATGCGCCGCAGGCAATCTGCCGAGTATCCTGAGTCCTGTTTACACCCGCCAGACCCTGGACCTGCAACACTGCGTATTTCAATCCGATTGCGGTTTACATGCCAGATCCTCTTCTGATTTTTCTCATGGGCCCGACGGCGTCGGGCAAGTCTGCGCTTTCTCTCTCTTTGGCCAGCCGGTTTCCTTTGGAAATTGTCAATGCGGATTCGGTGCAGCTCTATCGGGGGTTGGAGATTGGCTCGGCCAAGCCCACTCTTTGGGAGCGGCAGCAGGTGCCTCATCATCTGTTGGATGTCACCACGCCGGACCGGCCTTACAGTGCCGATCTGTATCGGGAGGCGGCTTGGGCGGTGATGGAGGGGTGTTGGCAGCGGGGAAAAATTCCTTTGTTTGTGGGGGGGAGTGGTCTTTATTTGCGTGCAGTGGCGCAGGGGTTGGTCTTGATTCCTCCCATGGACCCTGCCATTCGTCAGGCGTTGCGGGAGGAGGGGGCGGTATTGGGTTGGCCGGTGTTGCATCAGCGGTTGCAGCAGGTGGATCCGGAATTGGCGGCTCGTTTGTCTCCGGCGGATGGGCAGCGTATCAGCCAAGGGTTGGCGGTGCAGTGTGTGACGGGTCGTCCGCTCAGTCAATGGCAGCGGGAGCAGCCGCCGCCGCCTGCTTTTTCCATTCTCAAGCTGGCTCGGTTGTGGCCGCGGGAGTTGTTGTATGCCCGCATTGATCTGCGTTTTGAGCAGATGCTGGCGCAGGGGTTGTTGGCGGAGGTGCGGGCGTTGTGGGAGACGTATGATCCAGAGTTGCCGGTCATGAAGGCGGTGGGGTATCGGCAGCTTTTCTTGTATCTGCGGGGGCAGGTTTCGTTGGCGGAGGCGGTAGAGTTGGCCAAGCGGGAGAGTCGGCGGTATGCCAAGCGGCAGATGACCTGGTTGCGCAAAGAAGCGGATCTGCACTGGCTACCCCCAGAGGGAGACCAGGAGGCTGTCGCGCTGATCGACGCGTTCCTGAAAAAAAATTAATGCGAGTCCAGGGGGGTGACCCCCCTGGACCCGCAATATTTTTTTCTACGGAGTGCCATGGGGATCGATCACCTGTCCCCGGCTGATAAAGGATTGTGACTGCGCGCCTGCATGATAAACCTGCAGGGTCTCCATGATGGGCTGGTTGACACGATGTTCAGACTTCCAGGTCACCATGAAATTGGCTCCTGTCCCGCCGGAACGTTCCCGGTATTCCACAAAAAAATCCCTGGTTCCCATGGGCGGCAGTTGGGCAGGTGCCGCGATGTGCTCCCGCAACATGCGCCCTTCCGTGTCATAATATTTGACCGAGGTGAGGGTTATGGCATGTTTTGGGTCCGTATTGCGTACACTCAACATGGCGGAGAGCAGCATTTCCGAGGGTTTACCATCCGAATTGATGTTTCCGTACAGTACGGATGAGTAGACCGGCACATAAACCGCCTGCCCCGTGGAAAGCGGAGGCATTTCACTGGCTGCAGCGTACCACGGCAGCAGCAACAGCAGTGCCCCCCCAACAATCATCCGACAGCGACGATATACTCCGTCAGGTGAAGTGGTCATGTATCGACTCCTCGTTCGATAGTTTGCTTGGACAACATATGGAAACTGGTGCG
>PEAG01000042.1 GCA_002753505.1 Magnetococcales bacterium HCHbin5
TGAATATCCGATGGCCTTGTGTCAGACAAAAAACTGAATATCCAACTGAATATCCGATGGCCTTGTGTCAGACAAAAAACTGAATATCCAACTGAATATCCGATGGCCTTGTGTCAGACAAAAAACTGAATATCCGGACCTTCTGTTCTCTTATCCAAACATTTTCCCTAACATAACCGTGCGAGTCGGGCTGCCGCCCTCCAGGAGTCTGCCCCTGCGGGGCAGGTTTTGTGCGCGTTGCGCAAATTTTCTGCGAAAATTTGCTTTGGGAAAACGCGCATTTCAGCAGGGGCTCTGCCCCTGCACCCCGCCGGGGAGCGTGACGCTCCCCGGACCCCTGCAATCGTTTAAAGGAAGACCGCAATCATGTTGGTGCATATGGGGCGGGGAGCGTCACGCTCCCCGGACCCCTGCAATCGTTTAAAGGAGGAGTACAATCGCAAGGGTCGCGTTTTACGAACGCCGCTGCAAAAGCGCACCAAAAAAGCCATCGGTTGCCGTTTGATGCGGCAACAACACGAAATATGGCCCACTTTGGGGCAGCAAGGCCACCATTGGCAACGGTCGCAGGGCAAAATTTTTGTTGTCTGCCAAAAAGGCAGCCACCACCGCCTGATTTTCCCGCTGCAACAGGGAGCAGGTGACGTAAAGCAACCGCCCGCCCGGACGGGTCAACCGGGCCCCCGCTTCCAACAAAGCGCACTGGCGATAATGGTACGCCTCCACCTGACTGGCTTGCAACCGCCATTTAAGCTCGGGATGACGGCGCAAGGTGCCAATGCCACTGCACGGGGCATCCACCAACACCGCATCAGCCCGCCCTTCCAGCGGTTTCAGCTTGGGATCCCGTTCATGCCGCAAGGGAATGGTGCGAACAATCCGCACCCCCGCCCGCTTGCTCCGCCCCCCCAGACGGGCGAGACGCTGCTCATCGGTGTCAGTGGCAACGATGCGACCCCGATTGCCCATCAGAGCGGCCAGATGCAGGCTTTTGCCCCCACCCCCCGCACACAAATCCACCACGGTCTCCCCGGGTCGCACCGCCAGCAGTGGAGCGATCAACTGGCTGCCCTCGTCCTGGAGCTCAAACCAACCCTGCTTGAAACTGTCCAGCCCCCCCAAAGGCCGACGCTCTGCCAGGCGCAGGCCGGTTGGGGCGTACGGCGTAGGCGTGGCGACAATCTGCGCCGCCACCAACGCCTGCATGACCCCCTCCCGGGTAGCCCGCAGGGTGTTGACACGCAGATCCACCTGGGCGGCCTGATTCAAACAGAGTCCCAACGACTCCGCCTCCGCCTCCCCCCACTGTTCAACCAATTGATACCAGAGCCAATCCGGCAGGGAGAGCCGTTCGGCAACGGTTTGCGGACAACGGGCGGCCCACGCACGCACAGGCTCCGACCCGGCAGCACCCCCCCCTTCCTGCTCCAGCCCCAGCAGGGTCTGCAACTGGGCGGTTGAACCCGCCTGCAACACCACCCCGGCGGCCACCGCCAGTTGCATGGCATCCGGCTCGGCGGCGGCAGGCAGCCACTCCCGCAACATGGCCGCCAACGAACGACGGTGACGCAACACATGATAGACCAACTCGGCCAGATAGGCCCGCTCTCTGGAACCGGTATGGTGGGCCCGAAAAAACTGCTCCAGCACCTGGTCTGCCGCTGCCCCTGGCTGCCCTGGCTGACCATCGGGCAGGATGCGTTGCAACAGCAGGCCCGCCTCCTGCAGGATCGATTCGCCCACTAGCGGTCGGGCCCCAGGGCCATGGCCGTTTTGGGCGGAATCAGAGCCTCCAGCACGCTCTTGACCAACACCACCAGCGGAACCGCAAAAAAGACCCCGACCACACCCCACATGGAGCCAAACAGCAGCACGGCCAACATGATGGTGGTGGGATGCACCTTGACCGTCTCCCCCAGAATCAGGGGAGCCACCACGTTGCCATCCACCAGTTGCAAAATGCTGTAGATGATGAGGGGATTGACAGCCTCCCAACTGACGCCCCACTGAAAAATGCCCAGCACCACGACAGGCACCGTCACCACGGCCAATCCCAGAAAGGGGATCAACACCGACAGGCCGGTCAGCACCCCGACAATAAAGGCGTACTGGAAATCGATAATGGCAAAGGCGACATAGCTGGCCAGCCCCAGCGACATCATTTCCCAAAATTTACCCCGCACATACCCCCCCACGCCGGCGTTCACCTCCTGCAACACCCGATTCAGCAGCCCCCGTTCGGCAGGCAGATAGCGGGAAAAGGCCTGCAACAGCAGATCCTTGTCTTTCATGAAAAAAAAGACCAGAAACGGGACCAGCAGCAGGTAGAGGGTGACAAAAATCAGGCCAGGCACTCCCCGCAACAGAAAGGTCACCGATTTGGCCACCCACTCCTGGGAGTTGTCCAGCAGGTAGAGCAGCATGCTCTCAATCTGTTCGGGATTCAGAAAGCCGTTGGCGGATTCGGTCAGTTGGCGCGACAACTGCTTGAAGGTGGCGGTAATGCGGGGAATCTCTTCGGAGATGCGTGCCAGTTCCACCACCAGCGCGGGCAGCAGCACAAAAAGCAGCAGGTTGAGTATCAGCAAAAAGAGTCCGAACACCAACAACACCGCCAACAGGCGCGGGCAATGCAGCCGTTGCAAGCCCCGGGTAACCCCTTCCAGCAGATAGGCCAGTACCAGGGCGGTAAAATAGGGGGCCAGGGCTTGGCCAAAGAAAGAGAGTACCAGTACACCGGCGATCAGTGCCAGCACCAAACCGGCCACCTGGGGGTCGTGCAAACGACGCCACCATTGGTCCAACATATTGTCCATATCGTGAATGTCCGCCTTTGCCCGGTTTGCCGGGGTGCCACCATAACCATACGGGATCAAACGGAAGGTCGATCGGGCCGCCACAAGGTCGAAACAGCCCCCGACAATCCATATCCGGTCAGGATATGTCGATTATCCACACGGATGCAACCATTCCCTTTGCAGAGGCCGTCAACTCCCGGTTTTCAGAAAAAAAAAGTTGCAAAAAGTCCGGGTTGTGTGGTAAAAGTATAGGCTGCGATGTTTCCCCTCATCCGTATGGTATGTGCCATGATCGTTGAGGAGGCGTAGTCTGCACACTTGGCGTTCTTGCACTGTATACGGAAAAACTATAAGGAGAGAAGGATGCGGAAACTGTTGGTTTTGTCGGGTGCCCTGTTGTTGATGGGGGTTGCGGGCACTGCCCAAACGGTCGAGGGCATGGCCAAGCCCTATTTTGCCAGTTTGAAGTTGGGTTGGAACATGCCGAAGGATATGACGGCCACTGCTTCCGGGTTTCACGGCTATGCCGAGTTGGACAAGGGTGTTTCCGTCTCTGCTGCGGTGGGGATGAACTTGCGCCAGCGTTTGCGTCTTGAGTTGGAGCTTTCCACCCGGAGTTCTGACATTGCCAAGTTGAAGGGTACCGGCAACTCCATGCGGGGTGACATCAAAACCCGGGCTTTGATGGGTAACGCCTACTATGATTTTCCTGCCGTGGGGGCTGTGCAGCCCTATCTGACGGCGGGTGTGGGTGTGGCTCGGCATGACATCAGTTCGACCGCTTCCAACGCGGCCGGTGCCTTGTCGGCTCTCTCCGGCAACAAGCATGACAACACCTTCCTCTATCATGCCGGGTTGGGGCTCTCCTACAGTCTCAGTCAGACCACTTCCGCTGATTTGGGCTATCGTTATTTGAAAAGTTCGGACATCGAGATGGCCTCTGCCACCTATGTGTATGGTACCCATGAGTTGATGGCCGGGGTGCGTGTTGAGTTCTAGTACCCGCCGATAGAGTGCCTGCTGTTGCTGACGGACGCGAGCCTACGGGCTCGCGTCCGTCGTTTTTGGGAAACAATTCGTTGAATCTTTTAAAACAATTGCAGGGGCCTGGGGAGCGTCACGCTCCCCAGTGGGGTGCAGGGGCAAAGCCTCATGGGATGGTCATGCCTGCCTTTTTTTAATCTTTTAAAACAATTGCAGGGGCCTGGGGAGCGTCACGGTCCCCAGTGGGGTGCAGGGGCAAAGCCCCTGCATGTAACGGGCGCGCTTTCACCAAAGCCCATTTGCGCAGCAAATGGGCGCAGCGCGCCCAAAACGCCCCGCAGGGGCACTGCTGGAGGGCGGCAGCCCGACTGAGAGCGGGCCAGATAGGGGATGGCTTGAAAAAGAAACCGTTCCTGGCCTTGTATCAAACAAAAATCTGTATCAAACAAAAATCTGTATCAAACAAAAATCTGAATATCCGAACCTTCTGCTTTCTTATCCAAGCATTTTCCACAACATAACCGTGCGCGTCGGGCTGCCGCCCTCCCAAGGTCGCCCCTTCGGGGCGGTTTTGTGCGCGTTGCGCAAATTTTCTGCGAAAATTTGCTTTGGGAAAACGCGCCATTCAGCAGGGGCTTTGCCCCTGCACCCCACCGGGGACCGTGACGGTCCCCGGACCCCTGCAATCGTTTAACAGCTTAAATTTTCCGCCCAACCCACACCACACGACCCATCACCTGCAACAACGACAACTGCTCTGCCGACAGACTCTGCGTCGCATAAACCGGATTATCACTCTGAATACTAACCGAACCATCAAAACCGAACTGCAACCGCTTGACAACCAACGCATCCCCCCGCAACAAAACATAGATGGCATCGCTCGGCGCACCCCGCCCCATCCCCGGCTGCGAAAACCCGCGCCGATCCAACAACAACAGATCCCCCTCATGCAGGGTAGGCTCCATACTGTCACCACACACATGCACCAAAGCCAATGCACGCACATCCAACCCCATCGTCTGTTCCACCCAACTTATCTTGAAAGATAGATAATCCACCACATGCTCGCTCTGCAACAACTGCCCGGAACCCATCCGCACCCCATACCGGGGCACCAGACAATACTCCTCCCGCGGCACCTGATACACCTCCCCCATCTCCTCCACCGGCGCAGCCACCCCCGCACCATTTGCACACTGCTCCACCGGCCCCACATAACCCACAGCCTCCCCTCCCCCCCCTGCCTCACAATCCGGCAACCGCTCCGGCCCCCGCCCGGTAAGCAGCCAATTCAAAGAGATATCCGTATGTTGCGCAAACTTGAGCAGGGTCTTGGTCTGCGGCATGGCACCGTTTTTCCAAAATCCCGCAAAGGTTGACTTTTCGATTCCCAAACTTTCCCCCCAAGGATAAGGCTCCTGCTCCCCGATCATTTTGGCCAACCTCTCCCTGAAACCGATCTTGTCAACTGATGTTTCCGAACTTTCTGCCTGGGTGTCGGCCATATGCGCCCCCTTTTTGGTTCGTTAATTTGTAAAACGGTGGTGGATAAAAAAATAAAACCGATCTGGTTCGTTTTTATTGTTGACACGGTTCGTAAAAAAACAGATTATCTGCCTGCAAGAAAAAACCGAACTGTTGCCATTCGATAATGGTATCACTTTAACCTGTAGGGTCACACACATTCAATGGAAAAGGTGATCCTGGTGGGAGAAGAGCCGTATGAAAGAAAAACGAACCAGAAAAACCGATCCGATCACGCTTGGCCCGCCTCTTTTTCGGCAGGAGGTAGCGATCAATGATCGGGCCCAGTTGCAGGAGCGGTTGCGGGAGGTTGCCCAGCTCAGGCGTCACACGATTGCCATTGAAGCGGATGCCTATCAGAGCATGTTTTTGATTTGTCGGGCGGCCAATCGGTTTCTGGCTCCCCGGCGACGGCGGATGCGGTTGTTGGTCAAGGGTTTGTTGGCATTCCGGGCCAGGTTGGAGGGCAAGACGGAGCCGGACAACAGTCGGCGGGTTCGTGACAAGTCGATGCGGGGCAAAAGGCAGTCAGGTCGGTGAGGCACCCATTTTAACACTCTCAATTGGAAAGGTATGATCATGACACTCAATCAAGCCGCCCGGCAGGGCGATCAGGAAGCATTATTGGATCTGCCCGACTCGCTGTTGGAGATCGTGGAAATTCTTGGTCTTGGCAGCACGTTGCAACTGGTCAAGTCCCATGGTGGTACGCGCCTTTTTATTCCCAAGCAGGCCAAAGTGCAGCACCATCTGGCTGATTTGCTGGGTATTGAGCAGGCCAGGCGTTTAAGCAACCATTTCGGGGGGGAGAGCTTGACCATTCCCCGCATGGCCAATGCCATGCGGGGCAAGCGCAATCGGGAGATTGTGCGTCGTTATGATCGCGGCGAGTCGGTGCGTGTGTTGGCGCATGCGTATAATCTGACCGACCGGCAGATTTATACCATTCTCTCCCGGCCGGTGTAATCCCATGGCCGATTTGGGGGTGGCGATGCAGGAGGAAGGGCGGAACAGGGGCTGGGATCAGCTGGCGGAGGCGTTGTGGGGGGAGTATTTGCAATCCCATCAGGAGGCGATGTTGGCCATCAAGGAGGAGGTGACGGATCCGTTGCAGCGGGTGGAGGCGTTATCCAAACTCTCTTTGGCGTTGGATCGCACCTTTCGTGCGTTGGATCGTGGGGGTACAGGGTGTTCTCCGTTATTGATTGCCCGTCTTGTATTGGAGCGGCAGGCGGAGTTTATCAAGCTGCGGTTTCCGGCCCATTTGCCGGCGTTTCTGGAAATTCTGGAGCCTTTCGGGCAGTTGTTGCTGGCGGATGGCGCGTTTCAGGCGTAGGGGACGGACCACCATAACGCTCGTTTTTCCTGTTCCTTTAAACGACAGGGGCCTGGGGACCGTCACGGTCCCGCAGTGTTTCTTGATCGCGCTCACCTCTTTTAAATGATTGCAGGGGCCTGGGGACCGTCACGGTCCCCAGCGGGGGGCAGGGGCAGAGCCCCTGCTGAACGGCG
Organism: Magnetococcales bacterium HCHbin5; assembly: GCA_002753505.1. Taxonomy (GTDB): domain Bacteria; phylum Pseudomonadota; class Magnetococcia; order Magnetococcales; family Magnetaquicoccaceae; genus Magnetaquicoccus. The sequence continues at coordinate 6,822 of PEAG01000042.1, forward strand.
CGTTTTCCCAAAGCAAATTTTCGCAGAAAATTTGCGCAACGCGCACAAAACCTGCCCCGCAGGGGCAGACTCCTGGAGGGCGGCAGCCCGACTCGCACGGTTATGTCATGGAAAATACTTGGATGAGAAACCAGAAGCTTCGGATATGCAGATTTTTGCTTGATACAAGGCCAGGAACGGTTTTTTCAAACCCTCCCCTGTTTGTGTTTGCCGGGGCCAGGAACGGTTTTTTCTCCAAGCCAAATTCCCTTTTGCCAGCTCTCGGTCGGGCTGCCGCCCTCCAGGAGTGCCCCTGCGGGGCGTTTTGGGCGCGCTGCGCCCATTTGCTGCGCAAATGGGCTTTTGTGAAAGCGCGCCCGTTACATGCAGGGGCTTTGCCCCTGCACCCCACCGGGGACCGTGACGGTCCCCGGACCCCTGCAATCGTTTTAAAAGATTAGAGAAAGCATGGGTATAGCCATTATGTTAGCACATAAAAACACGGACATGTCACGGTATCCAACACCGCATCAAGGCACTCAAAACCGGCTCTATCGGATAGGAAAAATGCAGCGAACCGGCAGTGGACTCTGACGGCGTGGAAACCGCCGACTTGACGCTCTGAACAACCTCCGGCTGCGGCGTTGTAACCAACGCCTCCTCCACATCAACCAGCGGCGGATCCGTGGGTCTATGCGCCTGATAAGCCAACTCCGCATGATCAATCAAAATACGTACCGCATCACTCAAATTGGGAAGAGCGTGCCGAACCCGAAAAGCCTCCAGCAACCGGAAAGCCTGCCGCGACAACGCACACTGCTCCACCTCCAACAGATGCCGGATCGTCACCTCCATGGAACCCCGATTGAGACCAAACAACGCCTGCTTGCGCTCCCGCAACAACCGCTGGGTCTCCTCGGAAATGGTAATCTGCACCGCACCCTTGGCCGCCTCAAACTGCGCCCGCCGCAAGTTGGCAAAAATACGCCGCCGCGTCTCCGGACGCAACGTGCGCTCCATCCAATCATTCAACAGATGCAACGAAGCCCCCCCCGACTTCAACTCACGGGGAACAGCTCGAAACTCCTCCACACACTCCGGCGGCAAACGAAACCGCTCCGCATTAATGGCCCAATCAATGGCCGCCCAGACCAGATTAAAATTTTCCGGGGTCACACACTCCACAACCTCTTGCGACGCGGCTATTCTTCCATCGTTCATGCTGCTTCCACCTCCTGAGTGGTATCATAAATGCATTTACTGTGGATGTCATTAAAAATTTACATATCTATACAGCACTCCACACCGTTTTAAACCACACCAGACTGGAAAATGAAACAAATGATGCCTACATAAAGATTGCCCTTCGACTATCTGCATAAATTTGTTAGAATCAGCCTGTGGAGCTGTGTGCTCGACAGTACACTGTATCCCCGCGGCGTCACAGCACCTGCTGCGCCGCACAACCCGTTAAAATTGTCTCTGTTACAAGAGGAGAATGACCATGGACGACCCTTCCACCAAAATCCGTACCGCCGTCTGGGGAACGGAACGCACCAACAACGGCATCCCCGAATTCACGGATGCACCCCGCAAACAGGCCATGCTGGAAGGCATGGCAGTCGATTATTTGAAACAGGTCTATGCCATGCTGGCCGCCAGCATGATCGTGGCCGTCGCCGCCGGCTATGTGGGCATGACCCTGCCCTTTGCCCACGAACACCCCATCCTGCTGATGGTCATGATGCTGGGTGCCATGTTCCTGGCCTTCCAGGTGCAAAATGCCGCAACCCTGTTTCTCTTCACCGGCATCTCCGGCCTCTCCATCGGACCCATCATCGCCGTCTATGTAGGGGCCGGTCTCTCCCACGTGGTGGGACAAGCCGTCTTCATGACCGGCGCAGTCTTTGTCGGCCTGAGCTTCTACGCCCTCACCACCCGGCGGGATCTCTCCATGATGGGAGGCATGCTGTTTGCAGGCATCATCGTGTTGCTGGTCGGCAGCCTGCTGAACCTGTTTTTTCACTCCACCGCCGTGGCCTTTGCCCTCTCTGCCTGCGGCAGCGTGATCTTTGCCGGCTACATCCTGTTTGAGACCCAACAACTGAAAGCCAACCCCGGTGCCGTGGCACCCTCGGTGGCCGCCCTCTCCATGTACCTGAATGTGGTCAACCTGTTCTTGAGCCTGCTGCGGCTGCTGGGTATCCTGGGTGGCGAAGATTGAATTTTACCATCGGTTGCGCACTGCGGGCTGGGACGGTATCCAGCCCGCTCTGCTGGTGAACGGGGCAGAACAACGGCTCTACCTGCTGGGTAGGGCCGTTGCCAGCCCCTCTGCTGCCTCCCCATCAGCCCCGCTGTCCGATCCCGATACCCCAACCCGGAGTTGGCCCGTCTCCACCGCAGCAGCCGGCTTTGGCAATCGTCAAGACTCCGGTCAAACCCCCGTCGGTCTCCACCGGATCGCTGACTGCATCGGCGCAGGAGAGCCCTGCGGCATGGTCTTCAAAAGCCGAATGGCCACAGGCGAAGTGATAGGCGATCTGTGCCAGCCGGGGGGGGACTTTATCACCACCCGCATCCTGTGGCTGGAAGGACTGGAGGCCGGAATCAACCGGGGAGAAGGGTGCGACAGTCGAGCCCGCTATATCTATATTCACGGCACCCCCTATGCCACGCTGTTGGGCCAACCGGTCTCTGCCGGCTGTATCCGTATGGATAACCGCCATATACTGGAGCTGTTCGCCCTGGTTCAAACCGGCACACTGGTGCTGATCGTACCGGATCAGGAGGATTGATTGGCCGTGGGACAGCCCAAAAAAATCAAGAAAATTCTATCGTTAAAGGAAAAAGCACCGCGCCGACTGTTCAGTTATCTGCCTGACATCATACTGACGGTCGATCGACAACAGCGGATCCTGTTCATGAATCGGGCCATGGATGGCTCGCCACCTGCCCGCATGGTCGGACGCGACTCCGCCCTGCTGTTCCCGAAAGGATTTCGCGCCTGGTACCGGCGCAGCATGGGACGCCTGTTCCAGGAGTCTGCGGTGGACAACTTCCAATACTCCACCGACCAGTCGGTCTGGTGGGATGTGCGGCTGCTGCCCATTCAACGGGGACGACAGGTGGTGGAAGCCATGGTATTGTGCAGCAATATTACGGAAAAACGTGTCTATCAGGCCCAGGCCATTCGTCACGCCCGCCTGGCAACCATCGGTGTGCTGGCTGCCAGTATCGCCCACGAGGTGAACAACCCCAACAGTGCCATCGCCTTCAATGCCGGCATGACCGGTCGTGTCTGGGCGGACTGCCAACGGCTGCTGGAGGGCTATTTCCGGGAAAATGGCGATTTTTTGCTGGGCGGCATGCCCTTTTCCGCAGCACGCTCGACGGTGCCTCTCCTGTTCGACGAGATGGTCCATAACAGTCGGCGGGTGGAACAGATTATTGAAAATCTTAAAAGTTTGGCCAAACATCAGGAGCAGATGCCCGACGGCATGCAGCAGCCCAGCTGGCCCGCTGTGCCCATGGCAAGCAGCGTGGATCTCCATGCCACCCTGGAGGCCAGCATCATGATTTTGAACCATAAAATTCACTGTCATACCGACAATTTTGAATTTTCGCCCAGCCGGCAGCAGATTGTCGTACCGGGCAATGCGCCGCAACTGGAACAGCTTTTTATCAACGTGCTGCTCAATGCGCTGCAATCGCTGCCGAGCCGGGCGCACGGGGTTCGGGTACGGACCGCGTTACTGGCGGATACGGCGCAGGTGGTGGTGGAAGATCAGGGGGTGGGCGTGGCCGAAGAGCAGATCTCTCACCTGACAGAGCCCTTTTTTACCACCCGTCTTGGGGTGGGAGGAACCGGCCTGGGACTGTCAATCTCCAACCTGATCGTGCGTCGGCATCGGGGAAGCCTCCACTTTGAATCGGTTGTCGGACGAGGCACCACCGTAACCATTCGACTGCCGCTGGAGTCGCCGGAACAACCAAAAGAGAGCGCATCGCTGTCGGGCGAGATGGATTCCAGTAACGCAGCCATCCCGATTTGACCGCTGAATGATGGAGCAGGCAGGATGATCGGTAAAGTATCATGGCAACGTTGTGCAGGAGATCATGAGTAATTTATTGTTCAAGAGCTACGCGGAGGTTGTTGAGCGGTTTTTCGCGCCTGAAACAGGGGTGGGTACCCCCATTTCGCTTTTTCCGCCGACTGAGGAACCGCCGCGGACCGTGCGCGCCTTGCCATCGGGCAGGGGCGCGGAGCGTCGCTCGTCTTCGCCCACCCTGAAAAACACCCCACTGGAATCGATGATCCCCACCCACGGGGTCAGCATGGTTCAGGGGTTGGTGGACCATCTGCGCGGGGCACTGCTCCAGGCCCGCAACAGTGCCCGCGGGCGTGACGAGGCTGTGCGCCGCCGGGGCGGCGAGGCAAACAGCTCCACCCCCTCTCCGGTATCGGCCGCAGAAGCGGAGCGGGTGCAGGCCCATTTTGTTGCCTTCCAGGCCGCCATCCAGACCGGCGACGAAACCTCGCTGGTTGGCAATCCCTTCTACGAATTGACAAAACTGGTTTTTCAGCAAAACCTGGCGGGGGCAAAAAGGCTGTTTGAGGCCAGCCATGCCGATCTGATGGCCTCTCCCCCGGAGCCGGTTCCGCTGCTGCGTTCGTTCCGTGAAATTTGGTTTGACCGCCAGGCTCCTGCCATCCAGGCGGCCCAGGCCCATGGGGGTGCCGGCCTGACGACCCCCCCGCAAAAGGTCAGGATGATGGGGTTGGCCAAAAAACTGTCCGACCAGATCGATACCTGGATGGGGTTGGGCAAGGTGATTGTTGCCATCATACTCTTTTTTGGCTCCTCCTTTACCACCGGTCAGGGCATTAACGATCTGTTGCAGAGCCAGGAGGCCTCTGAACTGTTTGGCGGCCTGTTTGATGGACGCGAGGCAGAGCTGTTACGCTACGGGTTGGCCGTTCTGGTCGGTTTGCTGCTCTCTTCGGCCATTTTGGACTACAAAGACCGTATTTTTTCCTCCATTGCCGAGGAAGGGGGGGTGTTGCGGGGCATACGGACGGCCATCTTGCGCTATCCTCGCTGGATGATTCTGGCTACGATTCTCACCGGCTTTTCCATCCGCACCAACTATGATGGCATTGTCTCACTGATCTCCAAGAAGGCTGACCTGGCCCAGCAATCGGAGCAGATTCGCGCCCGGGTGAAACGGGCCCTCGGCAGCCAGTTTTTTGTCAACGCGGTGGAACCGGACGATCTGCATGATGTGCAGGGTCTGTTGCGCAATGCCACCAACGACTCCATCGAAAAATTTAATCAGGTACCGGAAGATGAGGTGTCCGGTGTGGCCTCCAGTGGTGACCCTCGCAAGGGGCCGCGCTATTGGGGTAAATATTTTATCGTCAACGGTGGCTATGAACCGGGCGTGCGGGATGTTGCCCACTCGACCCAGAGCCTGACCGCCGGCTTTTCGGGGCGTATTGACGATATGTTGCGGGAGTCCGGTCTGGATCTGCGCACTTCGGCAGCCGACAAGATCAAAGCCCTCCGCAAACGCTATGACGACCACCTGCAAAAGACGAAAGCCCAGGTCGAAGAGGGGTTGGACCGGTTGCATGGCTTGATGGAGATGCGGGGCTACTCCCTGGAGGAGATCAAGCGGGTGTTTGCCCTGGAGCACTACCAGATCAATGATCTGGTCCTCTCGATGGCCAACGCCCTGGAAGAGAACAAAAACGAGTATGAGCGGGTCGCGCTGGAACTCAACCGGTTGACAGACGCCTATGTGGCGGTACTGCAGCAGGTGGATAAATCGGGAGCGGCCTCCCGCCGGGAGTATCACATCGAGGGCAAGCTGGCCATTCCCGATCTGGACGCCATCAAGGAGTTGAAAAACACCCAGATTCCCAAAGCAAAGCACAAAAGTTTTGCCGAGTTGAAAGAGTTTCTGGCGGGGGAGTATGGGGTTGCCCTGGCCAACAGTCTGTTGCTGGCGATTCTGTTTGTCTCCGTCTGTATGGATCTGTTGGACCCGCTGATTTACAGCCGCTGGACCGGCATCATCGGACGGCAGGATCGCGCCATGTTCCCGGAACTGATGGGCTATATGCGGGAGTGGGAAAACGATTTCGTGGTGGGTTGCCACCAGTTTTTTTATCGCCGGGATGTGCAGCACCTCTTGAGTGGCCTGGCTTTGCCCAACCGGACCGGCATTCGCAATGCCTTCTATCTGCTGTTGGAAGGGTTGGATCCCCTGGTCAAGGATCCGCGGGATCAGAGTTTTGCCCAGCGGCAGGGCAACTGGTTCAAGGGACTGTTCCGCCTCACCCGTACCGGGGATATGCGCAGCTACAATCAACGGTCATTGGCCTTGGGTCGGTTCGTGGCCGGGCGGGAGCGATATTTGCAACAGTTGCTGGAATATTTGCTGCCCGGTATCCGTTTTGAGCAGAGCGAAGGACGTGACCCGTTCCTGGTGGTGGTTAAAAAGACGGAGCTGGGTCAGGAACAGCACCGGGAGCTGTTTGCCTGGGAGTTGGAGGCGGTATCGGGTCGGTTGACGGCTCGGGGTGTTGGGGATGGAGCTGCTCTGGGTGGGCGGCCGGGGGATCTGTCGTCGGATACGGTGGGAGCCCGGGTGGCATTGGAGCAGAAGCGCAAGAGCATTGGCAAATTGCGGGGAGAGAGGCGGAACAAGGCCGGTACACCGCCGCCGCCCAAGCAGGAGGAGAGCCCGACACCGGCTGTTGTTCCCATTCCGGTCAAGTTGTTGCGGGCCCGTGTGCGACCGGAGGGGATGCCCGGTCCCCTGTTGCGGCTCTTTTTCCAACCGGGGAGCCAGGCGTATCGGAGGTGGCAACACTTTTGGGAGGCGGCCTTTGTGGCGGCCCTCGCACCCTTTGCCCACACCCGGCGTCGCTGGTTGCAAGAGGTGGCGCGCCAGGATGGCCATTCATTGGAAGATATGGATGGTCTGTATGACTTTATGCCCGACCTGAAAGAGACCCTGCTGGTGACGATTCCCGGGATTCGGGCCGATGTGGAAGGGCCATTGGCAGAGATACAACGCCGATTCCCCAACCGGTGCCAGAAGAGCGAGGTGGCCACGGTCGCGGATCTGATCGCGCAGCTGGAAGATCTGGAAAAGGAGTCGTTGCAGGTGTTGGGACTGTCGCCGGCCATGGGTAATCAGGCCCGGCTTTATGCGCCGGTCAACAGCATTGCGTTGGAGTTGGAGGGCGTTTCCCGGGTGGTGTTGGACCATGTGGGGGGGGATCCGAGCGGATTTCAGGAGAAGGTGACGGCGTTGGTTCGCCATGCAGCCGACATGTTGGCACGGGCCCATGGTGTGGAACAGGCAGTCGTGCAGGAGATGACGCAAATTTTGAAGGATGTGAAGCGACTGCACGAGAGTGTCAAGCAGCTTTTGTTAAAAATAAACATGAGCAGTGCCGCATCCAGAATCTCTCCCCTGCCGTTGCGGGACATGTTGCGTCTGCTGCGCCAGTACAAGGATGTACTGGATCACGCACCCCAGCAGTCGGAAACAATTCTCAAAACGGTTGAGCAGATATTTTACAGCAAGGATACGGAGGGTTCCCGTTACACCGAGGCCTCCCTGGAGGTGCTGAAAAAGCTGTATGGAGAAGAGCGGAATCTGTTTGACCACCTGATGCACATTCTGGTGGAGATTCAGGGGGTGGAGTCGTCGGCGCAGCTGGGAGAGGTGTTGCCGGATGCGACGACTGCGGAGCTGGTCAAGACCACCCTGTTGCCGCCGGCCCCGGCGGTTGAGGCGGCGGCGGAGAGCGTTCCCGTCTCCGCTCCGGCACGGCAGGAAGCGGTACCCGGGACAGCGCGCAAGGCGGTTGCAGCCGAAGCTGCGGTGCAGGCGAAGGGTGAGGCTTGGCCAGGAGAGGGAATAGCGGCGGCGGAATGGGAGCAGGAGCAGAGGCAGGAGCGGGAGGAGCGGGAACAAGGACACTCTTCTGCCGTCGACCATCGGTCGAGCCATCCCGCTCATATGCCGTGGCAAACAGTGGCGGCAGAATCGGAGCTGGAGAGTTACGGGGAGGAGTTGGCCTTATCGACACGGCTGTTGCATGAGGGTGGCGCGGGGGAGCGGAGTGTGCCGGCCCGGGAGGAGGAGGAGGTCGATCCGCAGGAGGGGATTCAAGCGTGGCAGGGACGGGATGATTTTGCCAGCAGGATTGTGGAAGAGGAGAACAATGCGCTGATTGTGGTGGCGGAGTTCAGCCAGCAGCAGGCGAGTGAGGCTTCGACCCTGCCACAGGTTGCCAGAGCCGCCCAACCATCGCGCACGCGCAACAGGCCGCCGATGCTGTTGGATTTGGCGGCAACCGCCCGGGAAGAGGCTGAGGGCTTTTTTTCCGGGGTGGTGGCGGTTTTGCCGACAGCGACATCTGGCAAGGTCGGGGAGAGGTTGGTGCCCGGAGTGAAGGGGGAGGGGGTTGCGGTCGCCAACCCGTTGCGATCCCCGGCGGCAGGGGTGGCCAAGGCGGCGGCTGGACCGGCTCTGGTGCCGGCGGCTCCGCCGCCCCGGAGTCGCGGGGCGAAGCCCCAGGCGGCTGCCCAGGGCGAATCGGCCCGCAGCACCGCTTTGGCCCCCTCTTCTGCGGCGGGGCGTGCATTGATCTCTCCCACGACTTTGGAGTTTCAGACCAAGAGCGGGGTCCATTTTCGTGGTTTGGCGCAGGATGTGAGTCTGAATGGTTCGGTGGATGGCATTGATCTGGCGTCGTTGCACGCGCAGGATGCCGGGCGGTTGCGATTGGTTTCTGATGTCGGGGTTCATCAATTTCCTTGTGAGGTGGTGGAGGTGTCGGGGAATGATGTGACGTTGCGGCTTTTTTCAAACGGCCATCAATTTGAGAGCGTCACCAAGGAAAAAATATTCAAAGAGCTGTGGCGTGATCAGCAGTCGTTGCATCAAGGGAATGAGTGGCCTCCGGTCCATGCGGCCGGGGTGGAGCCGGTCTCATCCCATCGTTGGAAAAACTGAACATGTTGCCGTTGCACACCCATCTGCCGGTCGTGCTGGTGGATGATGATCCTTCGGTACTGTTTTCTGTTGCCACTCTGTTGCGGGGAGCGGGGATAGAGTGGGTGGAGACGCTGGGGGATGGGCGGGAGCTGTTGGCGTTGTTGGCGCGCTTGTCCACGAGTTGGGAATCGTTCGGGCGTGAGGGGCGTGGGGTGGCGGCGGTGATTTTGGATCTGACCATGCCCCACCTGGATGGGATGCAGTTGTTGCCGGAGATTGGGCAGCAATTTCCTGAGATACCGGTTCTGGTCATGACGGCGACCGATGATGTTCGGACAGCTGTTTTGTGCATGCAGGCCGGGGCGGCTGACTTTCTGGTCAAGCCGGTGGAGGAGAACCGTTTTCTCACCAGTATGCGCAGGGTATTGGAGGTTTGCATATTGCGCAACCAGGTGGGTTCGTTGAAGCGGTCGTTGCTTTCTGACCATTTGGAGCAGGTGGATGCGTTTGGTGCCATTCTGACCAACAGTCGCAAGATGCGGGCGATTTTTCAATACATGGAGTCCATTGCCCATTCCGAGGAGCCGGTGTTGATCACGGGCGAGACGGGGGTTGGCAAGGAGTTGATTGCGATGGCTCTGCACCGGATTGGCAACCGGGAGGGGTCGATGGTGGCGGTCAATGTGGCGGGTTTGGATGATGTCATGGTATCCGACACGCTGTTTGGGCATCGCAAGGGGGCCTATACTGGTGCGGAGGAGAGTCGTCGTGGTTTGGTGAGCGAGGCCGGGGCGGGCACCCTGTTTTTGGATGAGATGGGGGATTTGGGGGCTTCCGTACAGGTCAAGTTGTTGCGGTTGCTGCAGGAGCGCAGTTATTTCCCGTTGGGGGCGGATGTACCGGTCAAGGCCAGTGCGCGTATTGTCTGTGCCACCAATCAGGATTTGCAGCAGCGCATGGTGCAGGGTCATTTTCGTTCGGATCTGTATTATCGGTTGCGGGTACATCATATAGAGGTCCCGCCGTTGCGGGAGCGGTTGGAGGATGTGGCGTTATTGGCCACTGCGTTTCTGGATGAGGCGGCGCGCTCGTTTGGCAAAAAGACGCCGACCCCGCCGCCTGAGTTGTTCACCCTGTTGGAATCCTATCATTTTCCCGGCAATATCCGTCAGTTGCGGGCACTCATCTATGATGCGGTGGCGCGGCATCGTGGGGGCATGTTGTCGTTGGACACGTTTCGTCCTTTGGTGGAGTCCGGCGCGGCGGCTTTGCTGGGGGGTGGGGAGGAGTCTGCGGTGTCGGTAGAGGAGATTGGTCTGTTGTTGCGTCGTTTGCCGGGTAAATTTCCCTCGTTGAAGGTGACGGAGCAGCATTTGATTGCGGAGGCGATGCGGCGTTCTCGTGGCAATCAGGGGATTGCGGCGGCTTTGCTGGGCATTTCGCGGCAGGCTCTCAATCAGCGGTTGCGCAGGGGCAGTGTGGCATGATGACCATACCATTATTTTTTTAAATCTTTTTAAACGATTGCAGGGGTCCGGGGACCGTCACGGTCCCCGGTGGGGTGCAGGGGCAAAGCCCCATATGCGCTAACATGATGACCACGTCCATGTTTTTTATAATCTTTTCAAACGATTGCAGGGGTCCGGGGACCGTCACGGTCCCCGGTGGGGTGCAGGGGCAAAGCCCCTGCATGTAACGGGCGCGCTTTCACCGAAGCCCATTTGCGCAGCAAATGGGCGCAGCGCGCCCAAAACGCCCCGCAGGGGCACTGCTGGAGGGCGGCAGCCCGACCGAGAGCGGGCAAAATCGGGCATGGCCTGGAAAAAAAACCGATCCTGGCCTTGTATCAAACGGAAAGCGTAATACAATAAAGCGTAATATCCGAACCTTCTACTCTCTTGTCCAAGCATTTTTCACGACATAACCGTGCGGGTCGGGCTGCCGCCCTCCCAAGGTCGCCCCTGCGGGGCGGTTTTGGGCGCGTTGCGCAAATTTTCTGCGAAAATTTGCTTTGGGAAAACGCGCCCCGTTACAGCAGGGGCTCTGCCCCTGCACCCCGCCGGGGAGCGTGACGCTCCCCGGACCCCGGCAATCGTTGTGTGCGCAGAAGATGACAGGTCAAATACAGTTGATTATATTCAACAAAACTGGAGCATAGGCCGGCAGGCATCCCGTATCGGGATCAGTCCGCACGCTCACTTCCCGCATCTGTTCCCATTCATCTTCCTTCAGCAGTCGCAAATCCGCTAGCTCTCGACCATATAGCAGCACATCAACCACCCCCTTTCTTTTGTAACACAGTGCGCGATTATTCAGCTTAAGGATTTCGATGCTCTTTGTCGCCCGTTCGCTAGCTCCCTCCACCACGCCGGACAACTTGAACATTAACTCCGTTTCGCAAGCTGGATCCAACGGGGTTAACGGCAATGGCTGATTGCCACGGGCACTCCCGCATTGATTTTTGGTATTGCACGAAACGACAATATTGTCAAAATCGACCGTACGGCCCGGATCACGGGATTGCGGCACAACATGCTCGTTGTGGCTGCTACTCGGCGTGATTTTGGCACAACAGTACGCGCACAGGCAATATTGTTCGACCAAGGCCGCCTGACGAATGGCACTGCGTACACTCTTGCCCGCCTCACTCTCATCCAGGTCGGCATAACGTCCACGGGGATGTTTGCGTCTCCAGGCAGTCAACTCCAGGGGGGGCGGACCCTTTGCAATTTTTCGCATGCGGGTCTCATTTCTCAACAGGGTACGTGCCAGCACGCTGCTGCAGCTCCAAACGACGCAACAACAATGCGGCCTTGGCAAGCTCCAGATGGTCGGCGGGCAGGGTTTGTCGCAATGCCTGCAGTTGCTGACGCGCCGACTCTGCCTTGCCATCCTGAATAGCATCCAGCAAAGCATCCAACTGACTTTGCACCACAGGATTGCGAATGGCTTCGGCCCCCATCTCCTGGAGCAATACAAGGTTGACATCCAGACCGTAGGTCTCACCCATGGGTTCCAGCGCGCCATCCGACAAGACAAAACCACGCAATCCAGGCTCCTGGCTGATGACAATGGGGGAGTGGGTGGTGAGGATAAACTGAAGATTGGGAAAGGTTTTGGCCAGTTGCCCCAGGATGGTCTGCTGCCAACGGGGATGGAGATGCAAATCCACCTCATCGATCAGCACAATCCCCTCTCCTTGCAGGGGGTCGTGCAAGGCCGGGTTCATCATCACCAGACGCCGGGCAATATCTCCCACCAAAGCCATGAGAGCCTTTTCCCCCTGGGAAAGTTGCCCGACCTCCAGGGATTGTTTGCCCTTGTTTATCATCATTTGCAGACGGGGGCGGCGGTGAATGCGAAGACCGGTAAAACCGGTAAAGGCATGGATGGCCTGACGCACAGAGGAGAGCGGCTCCTCTCTTGCCCGACTGGGGAGAGGAACCGTTATCGCAGGTACGTTGTGATCCTGGCCGCTGTCGCTCTGTTTGGCAAATTCATTGAAATATTTTACAAAATTTACAAAATTTTCGTTTTCAACATCTTCCATCTCTCGAAACCATTCAAAAAAACGCCTGAAATCGACCCCGTTTTGCATGGCGTTGTCAAATCCGTCCAACTGACCGAAAGAGTGATGGCTTTTAATTTTCAGGGGAATATCCAACACCCCTCTTTCCACAGGGTAGTAGGCAATGAGGGGCAGGGAGGTGGCGGCCGGGTCGTTGGTCAAGGCGGTGCGAAAATGGTCCGCCAGCCGGGTGACCGGCTCCAGGTGACTGGCTCGATCCTCTTCCTTGCGACCTTTACGGATTTTGGCCAAGCTCCATCGATAGGGTTCACCCTGATGCTGCACGGTCAGCGACAGGCTGGCTCCGGCTTTGCCATTCAGGATTTCAGAGTCGTTGATGAGAACACCTGCGCCTCCCTTTCGGTTGATGCGGGCCACCAACCAACTCAACCCCTTGGCGATGGCTTCCAGAATGGCGGTCTTGCCGGCACCATTGTCACCGATGATAACCATCTGGGAAGCTCCCTCGAAGGGGATCTCCAGTTGTTCAAAGCGGCGAAAATTTGCCAAGGTCAACGTATGCAGTTTCATGCACTTCTCCAGAAGTGGCGCAGCTACCCTACCTTCCCAAGCATAGCTCAGTTGTCATATGCGCACAACGATTGCGTGGGTGGAGCCCGGCAATCGTTTAAAGGAAAGGATCGGAGCTATACCTTTCTGCCAATCCAGACGATACGACCCAGGATCTGAATTTCACTGGGATACACATTTTCTGAGCTGTAAAGGGGATTGTCCGACTGAATGCGAATCCGGCCGTCTGTCAACCGCTGCAACCGCTTGGCCACCAGGGATTGATCCATGCGCACCACGTAAATGGAGGGGTCCAACGTGCGCAACTCCCGCATGTCCAACAACAACAGATCCCCATCCCCAATGGCAGGTTCCATGCTGTCACCACGCGCCGTGATCAAGGCCAATTTGTCCGGCTCCAACCCCATGGCCGCCCGTAACCACTCCGTCTTGAACGCCAAATGATCGACAATCTGCTCGGATTGCACCTCCAACCCCGGACCCGCACTCGCATGCACCGCATAGCGGGGCACCAGGGTAAAAAGAGCGGCAAAATCGGTCTCCTGGCACACCTCCTCTGCATCCTCATACACATGCCGGTTGCCACTCTCCACCACCCGCCGTTGCACCCCTGCCACAACGACATCTTCCTTCAACATCTCACCCTGACCCGTTGACAACCAAAGAGGCCGCACCCCCAAAGCCGTCGCCAACGCCAGCAGTTTGCTTGGGTTTTTTACCTTGCCCGACTCGATCTCACGGATGCTTGACTGACCACCGTACCCGGCCTGTTTGGCCAACTCCGCTTGAGAAAGGCCCAGTGCCTTGCGCCGCTGCATGAGGCGCGTCCCTATCTGTTCCACGGCATCTTCCTCCCATTTGCTGCTGGCCAACGGCCCATCGTGATCCTCTCGATAATCCATACAAAAACAAAATAACAAAAAAATGCTCACCAAACAAACAAAAAAATGTTGACTTGCGGGAAAAATTTTTCTATTTTCTGATTATGTTTCTCCTATCGAAAAAGCAACCGTACTGTATTCAAGTCTTTCAAGGAGGCCCGGGCTTTATGTCACGCATCCATCTCCCGTCCACAGCAGAACAGCATGCCTTGTTTGCCTCGCAAGCGGCCGAGGATTGGTTGTTTGCCTACACAAACGCCCAGCACAGTGCGACGCGGGAGGCCATGTGGCCCCATCTGGTAGAGGCGGTAGAGACCCTGATTACCGAAGCCAGACAGCTCTGCGCCAGACAGACAACGGAACAGAAATGACAGGTGTTAAGCTTTTAAACGATTGCATCTGTTAAGCTTTTGAACGATTGCATCTGTTAAGCTTTTAAACGATTGCAGGGGTCCGGGGACCGTCACGGTCCCCGGTGGGGTGCAGGGGCAAAGCCCCTGCATGTAACGGGCGCGCTTTCACAGAAGCCCATTTGCGCAGCAAATGGGCGCAGCGCGCCCAAAACGCCCCGCAGGGGCACTCCTGGAGGGCGGCAGCCCGACCGAGAGCGGACCAAGTTTGGGAGGGTTTGGGAAAAAAAACATTCCTGGCCTTGTGTCAAAAACTGAATATCCGAACCTTCTGCTTTCTTATCCAGGCATTGTCCATAACATAACCGTGCGAGTCGGGCTGCCGCCCTCCAGGAGTCTGCCCCTGCGGGGCAGGTTTTGGGCGCGTTGCGCAAATTTTCTGCGAAAATTTGCTTTGGGAAAACGCGCAGTTCATGCAGGGGCTTTGCCCCTGCACCCCACCGGGGACCGTGACGGTCCCCGGACCCCTGCAATTGTTTTAAAAGATTAAGAAAAGCATGAGTATCGTCATCGTGTTAGCGCATATGGGGCTTTGCCCCTGCACCCCACCGGGGACCGTGACGGTCCCCGGACCCCTGCAATTGTTTTAAAAGATCAAGGAAAAAACAAGGGAAAAAACGGTGAGTTGCGCGCCAATCTACTGGGGCAACACGCTGATATGAACAGACTCCGTATACTGAACCTGATCAATGATGGCCCGCCGCACAGCAATGGCCGTCTGATGCGTCTCCGTCGTCGGCAACGCACCATCGACCAGAATTTGCAAATCCACCTCCCAGGACTCCCCCAACATGCGCCCCCGCAACCGGGTAATACCCAACACCCCCGGCACCTGCAACGTGACCGCCCGAATCTGCCGCAACACCGACGCCGGAATACTGCCATCCAACAAACCATGAATGGCCCGATTGGCAATGGAAAAACCGATCTGAACCGTGAACAGGGAGACCAGAATGGCCGCCGCATGATCCGCAACCGGAAAACCCAGAATGGAAAACAGAATGCCCGCCAACAACGCAATGGTGGCATACATGTCCTGCCGATTGTCCAAAGCCGAAGCGATCAAGGCCAGATTATTGTTTTTTTCACTGACACAGGTGAGATAACGATACATGATAAAACTGGCAACAATACTCAAAAGCGGCGGCAACAACGCCAAAACACTGGGCGGCGTCACCATCCCCTGATTGATGTGCTGCATGTTACTGTAGATAAAAGCCAAAGAACCGAGAAACAACGAAGAACCCACAAAGGCCGCCGACAAAAATTGAATCTTGCCAAACCCATAAGGAAAACGGCGGCTGGGAGGCTTGGCCGCCGTCTTGATGCTGAACAAGGTGACACCCTTGTTAAAAAAATCCCCCAACGACTGCAACCCCTGCGCATGCAAGGCCATGCTGCCCGTCACCCAACCCATCAGGGCCATGAAACAGGCATCCCCCAACGACACAAACAGATCCCACCAAACCACACGAATGCGACACCCCTGACACTCCTGGCGAACCGTCCGACCCGGCTCCAGCCAAAACGGCGGCAACGCCTCCTCATCCGCTACGGCGGCGGACTGCCCTGCAACCGCCGCCGCCACAGTCGATAAGGGCACAGCGGCAGAGTGGGAACTGATGGTCGGCGACATACCCGTTCGACTATCCCACCGTGCCGATGACATCACCAATCTGATTCCAATACTCCGGCGGCAACTCCATGGCAAGCTTCAAAGCCCCTTGCGCCCCACTGAAATCCGGGTCCGCCACCATGGTCACCCGCACATCCCCATACTCCCGCAAATGATGGCCAATCATCGCCCCCAACCCGCGAATACGGGAACCCCCACCCGCCAGAATAATGTTGGACAACGCCTCCGCCTGATGATCGGCATCAAACACCAACAACAACCGCTTTAAATGTTCCACAATATCCGGCACAATCGTCTCACAGGTCGCCCGCACCGCATCCGTCAGGTCCACCTCCGTGGGCCGACCGTTCAGACGCAAAATCTGAATGATCGGATCACCCGGCTCCCCGACAAAAGAGGAGTGCTCCTTGATGCGCCGCGCCACATGCCGGTCCAACTGCGCCGTGGGATAGGCATCGCGAATGGCCGCCACCAGCAGCTCATCCACATAATCCCCCCCCTTCAAAATGGTGGCCTGGTTTTCCACCGATGGCACCGTCCCCTTCATGGCACAAATATCCGTGGTACCCGCCCCAATATCCACAATAAAGGCATTGGTCAACTTGGAAAGACCATAGGCCACCATGAAAGGCTCGGATACCACCATGGCAATATCCATCAACCCCTCCGTCAGCTTAAGCAGTTGCTCCTTGTTGGCAACCGAAGCCCGGGCCGGCACCCCGATGACCCCACAAATCTTTTCCCCCGCCCGCGGCTCCGCCAGCTCAATGGTGTGACGCAACAACTCATGCGCCGCCTCCAACTCCTTTTCACTGCCCTCCCGCAACACACCATTTTCCAACGGAAAATGCAACTCCAGCAGGGACCGCTTGTCCAGTGCTTCCGCACCAATCACCTGGGTTCTGTTAAGGATTTTGACGCCAATAATATCCCTTGGATATCCCACAACCGAATGGATCAACTCCTTGAACTTGCGATTGCTCATCACCGCCGTGCGAGAGGTGCCAAAATCTATACCCAACAACAGTGCATTGTGAGGATTCCCGGTCGTCATGATGCCCTCGTCTATATTCGTTTAAAAGTTGGCCGCAACGCAGCATATGGAGAGGCCGTACCCAACTCCTGGTCTCCCAACATTCCCAGTCGGTCCAGATAGTCTCATAAAAACCCGCAAAAAGAAAGGAGATCGGCAGTGGAATCGCCAAAATGGAGTTCCCTTGATCTTGAAACGATTGCAGGGGTCCGGAGCGTGACAGTCTCCAAACCCCTGCAATCGTTTCACGGTGCATCGCAATCGGCGACCGCCTAAGTTGTCTGCGTAACCTTTTGAACCGCAGCCGCCGACTTGCTGCATGGCTTGCGGGAGGGGTTCCGAATCACCTTGCCCATGCAACGCACACTCTCCTGCAAACAACCGGCCAACCCGGACAAAATGTCGGCCCCCCGCTGAAAGATGGCCTCAACCCCGGCCATGGCACCGGGAACCGGCTTGCTCGCCCGGGACGGCGGCGGCGTCGATCCACCCTGCCCGGGTTTGCTCCCCCCGGAAACCACCCCTTGCGCCACCTTGACCACCTGCTCCACCGCTTCCGCCAACAGGTTGGCAACCCCAGCCCCCAACAACTCTACCGGAACATCCACCCTCTGAACCCCGGCCGCCGCACCCATCACCGGAGCCGAAACCGCCTCCGCCGTCTGGTGCGATTCCGCCCCCTCACTCCCCTCCTCGGTGACAACAGCAACCAAAGCCGTGGCAGGATCGCCACTGACGGCAGTCAAAGCGACCTCAGTCACCACAGGAGAGTCGTCCGACCCGACCCCATACTCCGATGCAATCGGTGGCTCCCCGACAAAACCCTCCTGAGCTGCCGGGTTTTCACGCTCCACTGCACTCATGCCGCTCTCCTCCCACATAAAAATCACCATGATCAACCCGGCAACAGCCAAGTCGGTTGCTTGACAAACGACACCGCACGGCAACCCCTGCACCAGACGAGCGTACCGCACGACGAGCGCAGAGGCAAAACGGGTCCGAACCCAGGATCAACACGTGTCAAAAAAGCCCGCCCCCTACGAGGTGGCCTCTTCCAACTCACTGCTGCCGGTACGATTTTTCAGATAACTGTAGACCCCCACCCCGACCGCCGTAACCACACCTGCCAGAATGACCGGGCCCCAGGCCCCCAATCCCAAACCCCAACCCAGCTTCATACCGGTGCCGGTCCAGATGGTACCACCCCCCGTTTGCGCCGCCGCCGTTGCACCCGCAGTGGTCGCCACCGCATTGGCTGGAGCAGCTCCCGCCGCCGCGACAACGGCTCCATTGGCCGCTCCACCCTGGAGAGCAACACCAGCCCCCTTGACCGTCCCTTTGGCAACCCCCCCTTTGACAACCGCCCCCTTCACCACCGTCCCCTTGGCAACCCCCGCCTTGGCCGCTTCGGGCAGCTCCCACTCCAAACCAGGGGGGATGGTACCCACCTTGGCCTGCACCATGTTTTGCACAGCCGCCGTATTGGCTGCCGCTCCAGTAGCCGCCGCCCCCTTGACGGCAACCCCCTTGACCGCCACACCCTTGGCAGCGGTCCCCTTGGCCGCCACACCCTTGGCCGCCTTAGGCAACGTCCACTCGGCCTCCCTGAGAATCATCTGTTGTTTGATCGCTTCCGTGCCTGCCGCGGCCCCTGTCACTGTCGGTGCTGCCATGCCCTGTTCTCCCAAGCTGAAGGTGAATAGTCAAACCAATGGAACAAACACACTCGACCGCACCACCGCACGAGGGGGGGGGAACGGCCAAATGATGGATTAATAACAAACGGTTGCCAGCGATGGTATCGCCACTCCCCCCCGCTGTCAATCGATAACGGGCTCGATACATAAAAAAAAATTGTTTAACCAAAGAGATATTTGTGACGCCGGATAAAAAACAGGAAATACAGGATAACCTCTATCTCATATCCAACCCTGTTCTCGAAAATAACGTAATGCGCCGGGGTGGAAGGGAAGGGAGAGACCCTCCCGCATGTTTTTTGCTGTGAGCAATTGAAAGGCGGGATGCAGTGCCTTGAAACCATCCAGGTTATCAAACACTGCCTTGACCACCCGGTAGGCGGACTCTTCTGACAACTCGGCAGAGGTGATCAGGGAGGCTTTGACGCCGTAAGTATCCACGGAATCGTTGATCCCCTCGTACATGCCGCCCGGGATGGTGGTCTTGACAAAAAAACTGTTTTTGGCCAACAGACGATCGACGCAAGGATCGGTCAGGGGGACGAGGTTGATGGGGGTACCGGTCGAGATATCCTTGATATTGGCGGTGGGGTGGCCCACCACATAGAAATAGGCATCCAGTTTGTGGTCACGCAAGGCATCTGGCATCTCCACGGCCTTCATGCGTCCCTCCAAGGCCAGCTCCGACAGTGGTATGCCGCAGGCAGCCAACAGTTCGGTTGCGGTGCGGGCGTTGCCGGAACCCGGATCGCCGATATTGACCCGCTTGCCGCGCAGGTCATTCAGCTGTTTGATCTTGGCCTCTTGCATGGCCACCAGGGTGACCGACTCCGGGTGAAGGGCGAAGAGGGCGCGGAGATTGGTCAGCGGTTTTGAGAACGGTTTCTGGCCATGCGCAGCTTTGTAGGTCACATCCGCCTGGGCGATACCCATGCTCAAATCGCCGTTGGACAGGGCATTGGCGTTGTAGATGGAGCCACCGGTGGACTCCACACTGCAGCGCACGCCATGTTTGAGGTAGTCCTTGTTGATGATGCGGCAGATGGCCGCACCGGTCGGATAGTAGATGCCGGTCATACTGCCTGTGCCAATCGTGATAAACCGCTCCAGCACCGATTGATCCGGCGGCGAGCAGGAGAAAAGGGTGGCCAGCAGGGCAACCAGCACTAAACGCTTGAAGGGCTTCACGCGACCGATTTCCTTATGTTGGTGAATCTTGCCGTGGCCTATGAGGGTAAAACAGGACTCACAAAATGTCAAAATTTTTCCAACCCGGTCAGCAGCACCCCCAGATCCCGTACCGATTCAAACCGCTCCGACCGTTTGGGGGCCTGGGTTGAGCTGGGGGCGGCGATATGGCGCAAAAAGCCCAAACCAAACTGTTCCGCAGCCAACAAAACCGGTTCGGAGTCATCCACCAGCAGGGTTGTGGTCGGGTCAAAGCCGAGCCGGTTTTGCAGCAGCGGCCAGAAGGCCACATCCTCCTTGGGGCGTCCCAGGAGATGGCTGGAGGTGACGGAGGTCAGGTAGGGACCGATGGGAGTGCGACGCAATTTTAATGCCAGAGAGAATGCGTGGGCGTTGGTGACCAGATGGATGGCTTGGTTGTGCTGTTGCAGCTTTTGTAAAAAATCCAGGGTTTGGGGGTGGAGCCGGATCAGGTGGGCCACCTCCTCCTTGAGCAGGGGAATGTCCATCGCCAGGGTGCGGGACCAGTAGTCCAGGTCATACCAATCCAGGGTACCTTCCACCTGCCGGTAGCTCTGCTGCAAAAACTCCATTGCGCTGGCCAGGGAGCAGTGCCGTTGTTTTGCCAGGGCTTTTGGTACGGTCTCCCGGAAAAAGGTGTTGTCAAAGTGGAGATCCAGCAGGGTACCGTCCATATCCAGCAACACGGTCTGGATATGGGACCAGGGGAGTGGGGGAGGCTGGTTCATATCGGGTGATTGGTCACGTATGATATTCCGCGTTGATGGTGATATAGTCGTGGGTCAAGTCGCAGCTCCAGACGGTATGGGAGGCCTCTCCCAAGCCCAGACCGATCTGGATGATGATCTCCTCCTGCTGCATCACCGCTTCGCCCTGGGTTTTGTGGTATTGGGGCAGCCGTCCCCCTTGCGCCACCACCGGCACATCGCCCAGGGTCAGGGAGAGTCGTTCCGCCTCGATGGGCACGCCCGCATAACCGACGGCGGCCAATATGCGGCCCCAGTTGGGATCGCTGCCGGCGCAGGCTGTTTTGACCAACGGACTTTTGGCAACGGCGAAGGCCACCTGTCTGGCCTCGGCCTGAGTACGGGCTCCCGACACGCAGACATGGATAAACTTGGTTGCCCCCTCCCCGTCCCGGACAATCTCGTGTGCCAACGATTGACAGAGGCTGTTCAACGCGGTGGCCAATGGCTCGGCCTCGGCTGCGTCGGGGTCATCCAGCAGCGGGGCACCGCAGCGACCGGAGGCGAACAGCAACACGGTGTCGTTGGTGGAGGTATCCCCATCCACGGTGATGCTGTTAAAGCTGGTTGCCATGGCCCGTTGCAGCAATGTTTGCAATACCGGGGGTTGCACGGCTGCATCGGTGAACAGAAAGCCCAACATGGTCGCCATGTCCGGATGGATCATGCCGGAGCCCTTGCAGATGCCCGCCAGCAGTGCAGGATGGCCAGCCTGTTCAAAGCGACGCACTGCCCCTTTGGCAAAGGTATCGGTGGTCATGATGGCCTGGGCGGCTGCTTCCCAGTCGCCGGGGCGCAGTCGGGCCGACAACTGCGGGATGGCCTGCAGCGGGCCTTCCAGGGGCAGCGGCACCCCGATGACGCCGGTTGAAGCGACAAAGACGTGGGATTCCGGCACTTGCAGGTTGTCTGCCACGCAGCGGGAGAGGGTCAGGGCTCTCTGCATGCCTTGCGCTCCGTTGGCGGCGTTGGCGTTGCCCGCGTTGACCAACAGGGCCTGGGCGGTACCGGTTGGCAGTCGCTCCCGGCAGAGGGTCACGGGGGCGGCCACCACCTGGTTGCGGGTAAACACGCCGGCCACGCTGCAGGGGTCGCTCATCTCCACCAGCAAAAGGTCGGGTGCGCCGTTCTGTTTGAGGCCACAGGCGGTGGTTGCCAGCCGAAAGCCCGCTACGGCGGGGATGGCGGGGAAAGGTGCGTGTGAAACAGCCATGGTCGTTTTCTCATTGGGGTGGCCAGATAGGCCGGTTTTGCCGCCACGGTGGGGGCAGAGTCCGGCCGCAGGGGCATGATAAGGGAAACTGTCGTCTGAGGAAACCCACCTTATGTTGCTGGTGTGCGCATATCCCCTCTGCCGTCGCCGCGCGCTGTCGTCAGATCTGGCTGTCAAGAAAAAAGAGGGTTATAATGTTCCAGTTGCGGTGTGGTGAGTTTTTCTCTATCGGAGTGTGGCAGCGTCATGATGGCGACAGAACAAAATGCATTTGCCGAACGGTTGACGGGTCGTTTTGATGGCATGATTCGCCAGGAGGATGCCAGGCGATTGGCGGAGACCGTGGCCCTGTTGGATGGCTGGTATCTATTGGAGCCCCAGGGGAGTCAACCCGATCAACCGGTAGACGGTCAGACGGCCCGCCACCATCTGGAGGGGTTGTTGCAGGAAATTTTGCGTGAGGAGCGGGGAGTCTGGAGTACGATGGTATATGTGCAAAGCCAGGAAGATCCTTGGATCATCAAGGTATTTCATCCTCGCCGTGCCGGTTGCGGTTGTGGGGGACAGGGGGGCATTTTGCCCTGGTGGGTTTTGTCGCGCCTCAAGCCAGAAGCGGTAGCGGAGTGGGATACGGCAGCCTGTGCCGTGCCGGCCGCCCCCAAAAAGTCGAGTTGGCTTAAGCTGTTCCGCTGAAACGATCGTCATGGGTAGACACGTCTGATCTGGTCATCAATATGTTCGAGCAGTCCATGGATCCGGGTGATCAGGTTGATACGATCCAGTGGTGCTTCGGCGTCATCACCCCAGGCATAGCGGTGTTCCACAGCGAACGGGGTGAGCTCCACCCACTCCCATAGATCCATCATCTCCACACCTTGTTGCTCCAGCAACGGCAACAAGCGGCTGATGTCATGGGTCAGAGGGAACAAGATTTCCAAGGCCGACAGCCACGCCTTGAGTCCCTTTTCCACCGCCTGTTGGGCATGGAAACCGAAAATGGCGTCGGTGAACACCTCCTGATCCCGCATGCCAGTCATGGCGCGATGATCCGCACGCGCCAAGCGCAACAGTTCCCGGGCGTAATCAATGCCTTTCATAAAGCACTCTCCCCTCATGCAAGGCCCTGGCGATCAGGTGATTTTTGGCCGTGCGCCACTGTTCCACCTCGGCGTCGCTGAACAGGACGATATCCTTGGCCACAGGCATATCAGCCAACAACCGCCACACCCTGGCCATGGCTTGTCGGCGGCTGTTGTGGGGACCGTAAGTCTCACGGGTGATGATCAGCAGGTCGATATCCGAATCAGCTTGCGCCTCACCACGAGCGTGAGAGCCGAACAGAATGATCCGCTCCGGGTGGAAAGCCTCGGCAATGCGGGCACTCATGGTGGCCAGTTCGGTTTCAGTGATGGTCACCGGCATTTCTCCCTGCACTCGCGTTATTTATTCTTTATGTCATGTCGTTGCGTCAATGCCGAAGCTGCAGGCCGATTTGGTTGTGGTCATCACACGTCGTTCCAGGGGAAGTTCATCCAGGCATTCCAGCAGTTCCGTTGCGCTCCGTCGGCTCTGTTCGGTATGCTTGCGCCAGCCCAACAACTCAATAACCGTTACCACCGACACGGCGGATCCCTGGGAAAATGCAGCCAGGGCCATCTCCCTGAACTGGGCGTCCGAATGGCCGTTCAAAAAGTCGATCAAGACGTTGGTGTCCATGAGACAAGGCACGTTCATGGCGTCCGATCCCACTCGTCTCGCATGTCGGCAAACTCTTTCGCCAACTGTTCCTGGTCCACCCTTGGAAAGCCCGCCTGTGCCGCCAGTGCTTTTTTCTTCAACTCTTCTGGGGACATGCAACAAATCCGCTCCCGCAGGGTTCTCCCAGGAATGCCACCCTGTTTCTTGACGGCTTCGATAAATTCCAGCACCTGATGGGCTTGTTGCTCCGGCATCCGCTTGATTTCGGCATAAATACGTTCAGCGGTATTCATGGACGGCCCTTTTTACCCGATCATCTGTTTGAGTTCCTGTAAATCCTGCATGATTTCTTTTTCCATGTCCATCACACGCTCCAAAATCTCGCCGGGGGGATCAAATTTTTCCTCCTGGCAAACCGTCTCCTTGTAACGGTTGATGGAAAGATCATACTTGCCATCGTCGCGAATCTCCGACACGCATCATTTTTACAGCATTTTATGGACTCAATCTTCGAGTCAACCCTGGTTCACCATGCGGGTGACGCAACAAGTGGATTTTGCGGCACAAGGATCATCTATTGTCATCTGGCATAAGAACTGCTGCGAAGGAACCTGATCCAGTTTGAGAGGGTTCCCGATTGATGTCGGATCGGCACCGGTCCTGGATTAAGATTGTCGTCGAAGATGGCAAACCGCTCCGCCAAGTCCGGTGACAACTCAGCCGACGCTACCTGATACGAGTATCGGTCGCCCTCTTGAACAACCAGCGGGCACTATACGCCTCCTCAACACTGCCTCGATTCCCGGCCTCCTTCTCCATCACAGCCCAGGCTTGCCACGAGGGAGCATGGCGGGAATCAGCATCGGTCGCCCTCTTGAACAACCAGCGGGCACTATACGCCTCCTCAACACTGCCTAAATTTCTTTGCAAAGATTCAAAGCGTCCCCACTCAAGCCAAAGGTAAGGATCCTAGCCAAAATAAGTTGAACATTTCATGATTCGGGTGGGCGTTCTCTTGGCATCAACCGATAGTTCCACTCCCCATGAAATTGGTCGCGCTCGATTGCCAGTCTCTCCAGTTCCT
>PEAG01000173.1 GCA_002753505.1 Magnetococcales bacterium HCHbin5
TCACTCGGAACAGATGCGCAGTTGATCGCCACATACGGACGCCCGGCCCGCGAGCTGTGATCGTGAACATGCCGGGCGAACAACTCCTTGCCCGTGCCGCTCTCCCCCGTGATCAACACGGGCAACTGGGTTCGGGCCACCTTTTCGGCCCTGGCCAGGGTGGCCCGGATGATCTTGCTGCTGCCGACAATGACTGAGTTGGAATTGGCCATACTTGCCTCCTGAACGCTGAATCTGCGTCCAAGAGTACAATCTGGATTTCGTTCTTGCCTTCGGTGGAGGCACGACGAAACCAAGAGCATTTTTTGTCTTGGCAAGACCACATGCGGTCTTGGTTTCCTTCCGGCAAGACCAAATTCGTTCTTGGTTTCCTCCCAGCAAGACCAAATTCGTTCTTGCCAAATCAATCACCCCATGTGCGAAATTCTGGGAGGCCGTGTTCGGCAGACCGGCCCCCCATTACTCGCCTGTACTACAACTTTTGCAACCTCTGGATTTCAGAAGAGAGCATCTGGAGATCCTTGCACCAATGCCCTGCCAGGCAATCATGGTCGATCTTGCCGACAGCAATTCCTGTGTGCATGCGATACCGGCCATGCATATCATTTTCGTAGAAGGAGATTCCTCCTGGAAGGAATGGCTGAATGGTCGCGTTAAGGTTTGACAGCCCTTTAAAACCCTCCCCATCCCTGGAGCCGAGCCCTGTCTTGTGAATCCAACCATGGCCGTTCTGCACTCGGTTGGTTACCAGCTTCATCAACAACAGAAACTGGGCATGGGGCAAAAACAGGGGCTTGCTGTCCACGACAACCCCCATGCGTTTTCCTTGCAACTCTCCCGTAATGGAAAGGGTCGCACCCAGGGATTGATCCTGGGTCAGCGCATTGCTGACCTGACTCGCTTTTCGCGCCGCATTCATCACCACGGCACAATCCTTGTGGCTTTTTCTGCTGCTCTTTCTCAAGCATTCATCAATCTTGACGGGCATCCTGGGAGTGTTATTGTCCAATGGTTTGATGATGAAATCGTCTGCCCCGTCCTGGAGGCATTGGATTACATCGTGCCTTTCCATCGCATAGCCACTCATGACCAGGATTTGCAGATGATGATGATCCTCCCGGTTCCGATTGGGAAAGTGCTCCCGGATCATCCGCAACAGGGTCTTGCCGGCCTCTACCCTGGCCTTGATGGAATCAGGTGCGGTCTTGATCTGAAGATCCAAGAGAACAAAACAAAATTTCCCGGCGTCCAGCAGACTCATGGCCTCCTCCTGGGATGGCACGGAAACGGCGTCGTGCCCCAGGGATCGAAGCAGATCCTTTACCTCCTCAGCCATCTCTGGATCGTCCTCTACCACCAGAGCGACATGATTGCCTTTGGCCTCTTTCACCATTCCAACCCCTCCTGTTCCTTTGGCAGCATGATGGTCACCGTAGTCCCCTTGCCCTTGGTGCTCTTCAGATAGACCGTGCCGTTATGATCGGATTCGATGATCTTTTTTGCGATGCTCAATCCAAAACCGGTACCATGCGGCTTGCTGGTGGCAAACAACTGGAAGGCATCCCTCACAGCCTCCTCAGACA
The DNA here is from genome assembly GCA_002753505.1 of Magnetococcales bacterium HCHbin5. Classification (GTDB taxonomy): domain Bacteria; phylum Pseudomonadota; class Magnetococcia; order Magnetococcales; family Magnetaquicoccaceae; genus Magnetaquicoccus. The sequence continues at coordinate 1,584 of PEAG01000173.1, forward strand.
TGCCACACCCATGGTCCACGAGCATCATCTGGACACGGGTGTCGTTACAGGTTGACGCAGTCACCGTCACCAACGGCTGGCATCCAGAGTCGGCATAGGCATCCATACTGTTCTGGATAATGTTGGTCAACGCTTGCAGCAAAAAATATCGATTGACCTCCACGGTCATGTCCGGGTCAATCTGGAGATCCACCACCAGGGACGCGTTCCCTTCCTTGCGGTCGCGAACCAAGTGAACAGCCTCTTCCACCACCGATATCAGGCTCTCTGCCTGGAATTCCATGTCCACCTTTTGCGTCAACATGCGCAGGGAGTCCAGCACGGCACTTAAAAATCGCACCCGTTCCCTGGCCCTTTGGAGGTGGCGAAGCTGCTCTTCCTGATTGACTTGGTTTCCCAGTACGATGACCTCCAAATTGCCCAACGAGGCATCCAGGGGAGAGATGACCTTGATCAGTTCATGGTTCAGTTCCTTCACGAACTGGGCCTGCAGTCTCTCAGCCACCCGGCGTGCCGCTTTGCGGGCCATGACACCGTGCCTGACCTCCAATTCTTCCAGCCACTGCAACATGAGATCCCCATGCTGATCCTTGAGCAGATCAGTCCTGGACAAATCAGATCGCCGTGACAAGGTGCGTCGGGCGGCATTGCGCACCAAGGCATGAACATCCTTGTCCAACACGGCCATGACTTGGTCAAATGTTTCATGCCGCAGGTAAAGGACAGCATGGGCCAGACTCTTTCTCACCTCCCACTTCGGGTGGTTGGCCAGTTTGACAAGATGTCGGCCAATCCGGGCGTGCGTAGCGGCATCCAATCCTCCCTGACGCAACATGGCGTCAGCCTGTTCCACGCCCCCACGCACTACGTCCCATTGCCCGGAGTCGAGTGCTTCCAGAAAACCCATATTCCATGTTTCTGACCTGATCCCCACGGTCAGTGTCCATACCGCATCTTGCGTTGCAGAAAGGCTTCGCGGCCTCCCTCCAGCAGGGTTTCGATCCGCTCCTTGACGTCATCCACCGTGCCCTGTTGGGTGATGGTTCCCCGGCGTCCGTCCGATGTCAGCACAAACACCCTGTCGGCATCACCCAATACGGGAATGTTGGGATTATGGGTCACGAAGATGAGCTGTCGGTGGGCCTTGGCCTCCTTGATGCTTTTGACGATGGTCTCGAAAATGAAGGCATTGTCCAGATTGTCCTCTGGCTGGTCGATAAGTAGAGGATGTTCCCTCTCCAGCAGCAGGATAGGCAGGATGGTCGTGCAGCGTTGCCCAGTGGAGAGAGAGCCTGCGTCCTTATAGTCCTTGCCATCCAGTAGTTCGATACGCGGCAAATCCTCCATTTCGACGGTCTCCAGGGTGACGACCGCCTGCGACGTGATCAATTTATCGAGTACCGTTCCGGCACGACCGTGCTCGACCCCTGCCATCTCCGACAAACGAGCCACATCCTTGCGTTGCACGCAGACGACCAACTCCTCCGGA
>PEAG01000174.1 GCA_002753505.1 Magnetococcales bacterium HCHbin5
TGTGCGCATGCTGACGAAAGAAGATGGTCGGAGAGCCGTGTACGGGAAAACCGTACGCACGGTTCGATGAGGGGGTACTGGAAACGGGGCGAAAGCCACCGCGCCTGCACTCTACTCTACCGGAGCCCCTGCATGTAACAGGCGCGTTTTCCCAAAGCCCATTTTCGCAGAAAATGGGCGCAACGCGCCCAAAACCGCCCCGCAGGGGCGACCTTGGGAGGGCGGCAGCCCGACTCGCACGGTTAGGTTACGGAAAATGTTTGGATAAGAAAGCAAACCGTTCGGATATGACGCTTTATTGTATGACGCTTTATTGTATAATGTAAGGCCAGGAGCGGTTTTTTTCCAAACCATTCAATATTTTGCCCGCTTTCGGTCGGGCTGCCGCCCTCCAGGAGTGCCCCTGCGGGGCGTTTTGGGCGCGCTGCGCCCATTTGCTGCGCAAATGGGCTTTTGGGAAGGCGCGCCCTTGCATGCAGGGGCTTTGCCCCTGCACCCCACTGGGGACCGTGACGGTCCCCAGGCCCCTGCAATAGTTTTAAAAGATTTAAGAAAGCGCGGGTACCGTTGCTGCTGTGCCCTGCACTCCAGCCGGAGAGAAAATCTCGGATCCCATAATCGTTTGTCCGTCCAATGAGGACGGTTGAGCCACCAGAGTGGGCGGAATGTTTGAACAATGAATGTACTGTTGACGGGGGGGAACGGATTTCTGGGGCGTTCGGTGCTGCCATGCCTGCTGGATGCAGGTCACTCAGTGACGGCTGTTGTGCGCTCCCCGCCCGCAGTACCGCAGCAGGAGACGGTAAGGGAACGGGTGCGCTGGGTTGCGGGCGACCTGGGCGACGCGGCCCTCTACTCCCTGTTGCCCCGTTCGATGGATGCCGTGATCCATTGCGCCACCCGACACGCTCCCTCCGAAAATCGCTACGACCTGCTGGTGCATGACAATGTACTGGCCACCTGCCATTTGACCCGCTACGCCGTGGACGCGGGTGTCAAGCGGTTTGTCTATACCTCCACTTTGTCGGTTCACGGTACCGTCTTGACCGAACGGGTGGATGCGCACACACCGATACAGGATCCCTGTTCGTATGGCGTCACCAAATATACCGGCGAACGGGTTCTGGCGGAGCATGCCCTGCAACTGCCGGCTGTGGCGTTGCGGTTGCCGGGTGTGATCGGTTTGGGGGCACCACCCAGACTTTGGCTGATGCGTGTCTTGTCCAGCGTATTGAGCAACGAAGAGATTCCCATCTACAGTCCGGACGCTTCCTTCAATAATGCGATTCATGTTGCCGATCTGGTGAACTTTTTTGCCCGTTTGCTGGACAAAGAGTGGCAAGGGTTCTACGCCATGCCATTGGGTGCCTCAACCGCCCTTACCGTCAGACAGGTTGTTGAATTCATGATTCAACGGACCGCTTCACGCTCCAGAATTGTCATTCAGAAGGAGGAAAAACACGCATTCTGGGTGGACTCCTCTCTGGCTGAGGAGCGTTTTGGTTTCAATCCAATGACGATTGAGGCCATATTGGGTCGATTGGTTGATGAGCAGATCGGGCAGCGACAGGGCCCCCTTTATTGATGGCAGGCGGTGTTCTGCTGTTTTTTCGGAGAGTATAATGGCTAATACGGAGTATCCTGCTTTGCCCGCCCACACAAAATCTGGCGCAATTTTTTTGCCTGATTCGTTCAAGGCACTGAGCCGGCGCGATATTCAGACCCTGAAAGATCTGGCCAACGAATCGGGCAACAACCGCTTTCGCTACTGTCTGCATGCGGGGCCCAGCGATACCTTGCAGCAGATGGTATTGGCCATGGGGCGGGATCTCTATCTGCCGCCGCACCGTCAGGTAGGTCGGGACAAATCCTACACGTTGATTGAGGGGGAGATGCAGGTTGTGCTTTTCACGGAGAGCGGCGATGTTTCGCATGTTTTTGAGATGGGGCACTCTTCGGCGTTGGACAAGCCGTTCATCGTCCGGTTTGACAGTGGTCTTTGGCACACGGTATTTCCGTTGACGCCGCAGGTTGTCTATCAGGAGTTGTTGATTGGCACCTTCATGGGAACGGAATATGCGGAGTGGTCGCCGCAGACCCCGGCGATGATTGCCAGGCAGCAAGAGCAGATCGCGCAGTGGCTTGGCCGACAGGGAGCCGGTTGAGGGCATCAATTTTTATACGCACAGCATATTTCGGGAGTGATAACAGCATGTCTTACGTCGATCAATATATTGGGGAGTCCATTGCCATTCTGCAGCAGATGGATCGCAGTCAGATTGAGGCGATCATTCTGAAAATGGTGGAGATTCGTTCGCGAGGTGGCCGGTTGTTTTTTCTGGGTGTGGGTGGCAGTGCGGCCAATTGCACCCATGCGGTCAATGATTTTCGCAAGCTGGCCGGGATGGAGGTGTACAGTCCGGTGGATAATGTGGCGGAGTTGACCGCACGCACCAACGACGAGGGGTGGCCGACGGTATTTGTCGAGTGGTTGCGGGGCAGTCGTTTGAATGAAAAAGATGGTGTCTTTGTGCTTTCGGTCGGGGGGGGCAACAAGGAAAAAAATGTCAGTGCCAACATTGTCCACGCTTTGGAGTATGCGGTGCAGCAGAAGGCCACCATTCTGGGTATTGTTGGTCGGGATGGTGGTTATACCGCCCAGGTGGCGGATGCCTGTCTGATTGTGCCTACCGTCAATCCGGCCACCATCACCCCCCATTCCGAGGGGTTTCAGGGGGTCATCTGGCATCTGATTGTCTCCGATCCCCGCATGATACAGATGAGCAACAAATGGGAGTCGTTGGGGGCGGTTGCCGGGTAGTGCCGACCAGCTCTTTTTAACGGTCGCACTCCGCTGGGGAGCGTCACGCTCCCCGGCGGTCTTTCTTTAAACGATTGCAGGGGTCCGGGGACCGTCACGGTCCCCGGTGGGGTGCAGGGGCAAAGCCCCTGCATGAACTGCGCGTTTTCCCAAAGCAAATTTTCGCAGAAAATTTGCGCAACGCGCACAAAACCGCCCCGCAGGGGCGACCTTGGGAGGGCGGCAGCCCGACTCGCACGGTTATG
>PEAG01000175.1 GCA_002753505.1 Magnetococcales bacterium HCHbin5
GTGTCTGATACTTGGCTCAAGATTATGGTGGATTTGTATGTGCAGAAGATTTTTCCTGTTTCACAGCAAATTAATCTAAAAAAAAACTAAAAAAATCTGATTAGGTAACAGATTATCTATTGTTCGCATCATTGTGAAAGCAAAGAATCATAGGAATTTTCCGATAAACCTTATTTGTGAAGGGTGAACCGATGAACAGCTTTGAGACGATGCATAAGAATCATATCGACAGTGTCCAAAGATTGCTGGAGGAGTTGAGTCTCCGTGTTGATGAGCAGGAGCAGCAGCAGCAGGATCAGGATGATGCGACCTGGCGGTGGTTGCCCAATCATCAAGGGGCCATTTCTATTCTTGGAGATCGTGGCACCGGAAAGACAACATTGTTGTATGATGTGGCCAGAAAATTGAAGAAGGATGATGATAAATTCCTGGTATTGCAACGCAGTCCCATCTCACCGCTTGATTTTCTTGAGACGCGTTCGTTGTTTTCATATGTTTTGACTGTAAGCGCCAATTCCTCCCCAGGGTTCCCTGCTTTGGCTGAATGATGCACCATTGCCCTCCACTGCACTTTTTCCTGGAGGGCATGAAAGATGGACGAGAAAGCAAAGAGGACGCGCCACGGGCAGGCATTTTGGTTGAACCACATTGTGGCGTGTGAGCAGTCTGGCAGCGGGGTTCTGGCGTACCTGCGAGAACACGGGCTCAGTGAGCAGAGCTTTTACCGCTGGCGGAAGAGGCTGATGTTGAGTAGAGATTTACCGGTTCAGCCAGAGGCACCGATGTTCCAACGGCTGGAGGTGTTGCCATCGTCTGCAGTGCTGGCTGCCGGGAGTGTCCGGGCGCCTGATGCGGTGCTGGAGGTGAGTAGTTGCCACATCCGTTTGCCCAACGGAGCGGCGCTGGAGGTAAAGGGTCCGTTATCGACCGGATTGATCGGACATTGGCTGCAAGTCGTCGGCGCGATGCCGTTGATGGCGGAAAGGGTCGGACGATGATGCGTCCGGCCAATGACCTGGCCGAGGTCTATCTGTGCGTTCAGCCGGTGGACTTTCGCAAGGGGATGATGTCGCTGGCCGCTCTGGTGGAGAAGGAGTTGGGATTGAATCCCTTCGAGACGCGGTTGTTCGTCTTCACCAACCGCCATCGGAACCGGGTACGCATCCTGTACTGGGAGCGCAACGGGTTTTGTTTGTGGCAGAAGAGATTGGAGAAGGAGCGGTTTCACTGGCTTCGCACTGGGGAAGATCAGTCCGTGGCAAGCATTGGTGGACAACAACTCAACTGGCTGCTGGACGGCTATGACATCGCCCGGATGAAGCCTCACAAAGAGTTGAAATATTCAATCATTTCCTAGCGGTTAGGTCTGTTTTCTGGTATAATTCCCGTCCATGGATACCACTTCAAACCAAGCCTTTCTGCCACTTTCCGACGATCCTGAGATGCTGCGGGAGACGGTTCTATCTCTGCTGTCGGAGAAAAACAAATGGCGGGAGGAAAGAGTTGCACTGCTGCAACGGACGGAATTGTTGACAGAGCAGTTGCGCCTGTTGCGCGCCAAAATGTTTGGTCGATCCAGCGAGAAGAAAGCACCGTTCGAGCATCCCAGCCTGTTCAACGAGGCCGAGCAGGAGGCGGATGGCAAAGAGGATGATGCAACGGACATCGCCAGCGACGACTCGAAAATCGGTCAGGAAGCCGAAGCGGCTGTCATCACGGTATCTGGTCATACCCGGAGTCCCAAGGGACGCAAACCGTTGTCGCCTGATCTACCCCGGGAAGAGGTAATCCATGACCTGCCAGCAGATCAAAAGATCTGCGGCCTGGATGGTCATGAATTGGTGGAAATTGGTCGCGAGATCAGCGAACAGTTGGAAATCGTTCCTGCCCAGGTGAAGGTGCTCCAGCACATTCGGATCAAATACGGATGTCCGCATTGCCGCCAGGGTGTAAGAATTGCGCCTCCGCCACGACGCCCTCTGCCCAAAGCTATGGCGTCTGCGAGCATGCTGGCCTACATTGCGGTTTCCAAATATGCTGACGCCTTGCCTTTGTATCGACAAGAGGGCATTTTCAAACGGTACGGGTTGGATGTGAGTCGGACGACGTTGGCCAACTGGATGATCCTGTCCGGCCATCTGGTGCAACCGCTGATCAACCTGATGCAGGATCGAATGCTGGACCATGGTTACATCCGGATGGACGAAACCACGCTCCAGGTGCTTGATGAGCCGGGCAAGACAGCCACCAGCAAGTCCTATATGTGGGTGCGAGTAGGTGGCGTGCTGACTGAACGGGTGATTTTGTTCAACTACGATGCCAGCCGCGGCGGTCAGGTGCCCAAGGAGTTGTTGGCTGATTATAAAGGATGGTTGCAGACCGATGGCTATGATGGCTACCTGGCCATCGGCGCCCAGCCTGACGTGGAGCATCTCGGATGCTGGGCTCATGTGCGCCGTAAGTTCGTGGAGGCGGTGACGGGAGCCGGAAAAGGCGGTAAGCATTCCAAAGCCCAGCAAGGAGTCAATTGGATCGCCAAACTGTACGCCATTGAAAAACGGATCCGTGGTCGAACATCACAGGAACGATTCGAGGTGCGACAACGAGAGGTACCACCGATTCTCAAAGAGATTCGTGAATGGATGGATGAACTGTCCCCTCTTGTGCTGCCCTCATCGCTGACCGGAAAGGCGCTGGGCTACATGCACGGCCAATGGGATCGTCTGGTTCGATACATTGAGGACGGGCGTTTGGAGATCGACAACAATGGCGCGGAAAATGCCATCCGCCCCTTTGTGGTGGGGCGGAAGAATTGGTTGTTTTCGGACACAGTTCGTGGGGCCAAGGCGTCAGCCAATCTTTATAGCCTGATCGAGACGGCCAAGGCCAACGGGGTGGATCTGTATGCCTACCTGTACCAAGTCTTCGAGCGGATTTCGACGGCGCAAACACTGGAAGATTTCGAGGCTCTCCTGCCCTGGAATTTGCACAAGGAAAAACAACAGCAAGTCAAGGCCGCTGCTTGACGTGGAGAAATTGGCGCATACGGTAGATG
>PEAG01000043.1 GCA_002753505.1 Magnetococcales bacterium HCHbin5
TTGTAGTCAGGTCGCCCTTCAACAAGGGGATCAGGCTACCGGGCGAACGGACAATTCCCCGGATTGACACTTCTCGGTCAATATGGATGCAAAAACATCTCGGACACACCCCCTGCACCCCGCCGGGGAGCGTGACGCTCCCCGGACCCCTGCAATCACTTTGGCAAAAGACAAAAAACAGCACGCTTTAATGATATAGGTAATTATTCAAACAGCACCGACGCCCCTCGCGGGGCAAACCCTCCCTGCCGACTGCCACGGTTAAATGCTGGGCATCACCTCCCGCCGACCCTGCTCCTCATCCGGTACCAGCGGAGACAGATCTGAATCCTTCTTCTCCTTGTGGTTGTTCAACTCCTGCCTGAGCTGCTCTTCCCACTGATTCAGCAAATTCTGGGTGCTTTTCAAGGTTTTATCGGTCTGCTCCTTCAGCTTGGGCAACTGATGATCCAGGGTCAGCCGACCCGCCTCTGTCAGGGCATCCATGGCCTCACGCAACGAATCCCGCGCCCGGGACAACGCATCCCCCACCTGATCCTGCGGCTCACCCTCGGGCGGAAGTGAATCGCCACAACCAGCCGCACCAGGAAAAAAGAGTGCCGAAACCAACAAAAAAACAGACACAGTGCCCACAAATCTCATGCCGGCAATTCCTCCTCCGATTCCCCTACCCCCCAACCCAGACAGCGCATCTGCTGGTACATGACAGGATAGGCCAGGGCCCCCTCTTGAACAAACCGCGCAAACATGGAACGATCCACCCAGGCCGCCTCCAACAACTCATGGCTGCGACACTCCACCTCTCCAAGCCACTCCCGACACAAAAAAACAAAACTGACATGCGGCTGCTCCTGCCCCAACGACGGGATCACAGCCACCTGCTCCCACGTTTGCAAACCAACGCCAATCTCTTCGGAAACCTCCCGCAGCAAAGCAGCCTCCAACCCCTCCCCTTCGTCAACAAAACCACCCGGGAAAGACCACTTGCGCCAACGGTGATCCTTGTAGGCCAAACGCACCATCAAAACCCGCTCAGCCCCACCAGCAACACACTCCACCAACAGGACATGGGCAGAAACCGTTGCCTTAACCCGCATCCCCACCCCCTGCCTCGCCAGCCAGTGAAAACACCTCCGCACACAACCCGAAAGTCGCCGCCCACGCAGCCACCCTCATCAATACTCCCGCACAATTTTCCAGGCCGATCCCTCTTTTTGCATGACCAGGGTCTTGTTCACCTTGTCCTGGTACCGCTTTGACCAATAGCTCTGGGTAAAGGTCACTTGCACCCGATTACCCTCCGCCGCCGCCACTTTCAAACCGGAAAGGGTCACCCGGATGTTACCCGCCGCACCGATGGCCAACCGCCGCTGCTGCTTCCAGGCCTCCCGATCGGGAAACTTGTCCGGCGTGAAAGCGGTATCGGAATAGAACGAGAGATAATCCTCCACCTGCCGGGAGGCCCAGGCCTTGGCCCAGGCATGGGCTGTCGCCTCGACCTCAGCCTGCATCGAACCACCAGCCGGTGCTGCTGCTGCCGGCTCTGCACTGACCTCATCGGCAACCGCCCCCTGGGCCGCCGGGTCCACTTCAGCCCGCACCGCCGTGTCAGCCACATTTTGCACAACCGGCTCCTTTGCAGCCGCCGCAACAGCCGCCTGCTTGACCGGCGGCTTGGCCGCAATCACCGGAGAAGCCGACTCACCCGCCGGCGCAGTCGGCATCCCGAACACCTTTTTCAGCACATCCAACTTGGCAGAGACCATGCCGTTGGCATTGTTGATCCGCAACGCCTGGGCATAAGACTGGGAAGCCAGCTTGGCATAAACATCCCCCAAATTTTCGTGGGCCGTGGCATAGTCCGGCAAAATGCGCACCGCATTGACCAGAGCCTGACGCGCATTTTCGTAATCACCCCGCTCCGCATACAGCACCGCCAAATTATTGAACGGCTCCGGCAAGTCCGGAAAATCCTTGCCCAACTCCTTGAACACACGGATGGCATCATCACTCTGACTCTTGCCGGTAAAGATCAAACCCTGTAAAAAACGTGCCTCCGCATCCCGAGGATGTTCCTGCAGAAAAGCCTCCAACTTTTTCATGGCCTGATCCAACTTTTTCTCATCCGTCAAACGGTAGATCTCGTCCAGTTCCCCCGCCGGAGCACGGCCAGCCACACTCAAAGCGGTGGCCAGAACAAACAAGAACAGGTAAAAGCGCAGTCGTTTCATAAGAGTCGTACCAAATTGCAAGAGTAAAAACGGTATGTCGCCGGACGGGACAACCCATCACCCGCAGACATCAACAAATATTGTCGCTTTTTGCTTCAGATAACGCAAGCGGTGACGGGAGAGTCAAACCATTTTGCCCCCTTCACCACCCCTGGTCAGCACAAACGGGAAAAGGTCACTCGCGTATCTGGGTGTGACGCCGCTGCAAATAGGCATCGCGCAACGAGATGTAGGGATCCATGGCCGATTTTTTCAGATCCTCATACTCACCCAGATGCAGAGAGGTCTCGTTCACCGTCCGATGAGCAACCAGACCCGCCCGATACCCTACATCACCCGGGAAATAGGTCAAGGGATTCAGCAAGGTGTCACCCACCAACCCGACGCTGTCCCGCAGATTGGATGGCCCCAGGATCGGCCACACCAGATAAAGGGTGTCCCCGGCACCATAACGACCCAACGTCTGCCCCAGATCCTCCTCCGCCCCCTTCAGGCCCACATGCTCCGCCACATCCAGAAAGCCCAACAGTCCGAATACAGTATTGATGCCAAAACGGCTCAACTCAACACCAGACTGCTCCACCTTGCCCTGCAACAGGGCACTGACAAAGTGGGTGGGCGTTGCCAGGTTCTGGAAAAAATTACGCACCCCAACCCGGGCCGGTTCGGGAATAATCTGGGAGTAGACGGTGGAGACCGGTCGCAACAACACAGAATAAAAAATATCATTAAATTCAAACAAAACACGGTTGACCGGTTCCAAAGGATCGGAGACATCCTCCACCGCAAAGGCCATGTCCCCCGCCCCCTCGTTGCCAATATCCTCGGATTGCACCACAGGATCAGAGCCGTCTGCCGGCACCACCGCCAACGCCCCCGCCACAGGCATGACAGAAAACAACACTAACACCATAATAAAAGAGATTTTTTTCATTTCCAACTCACCTTAACCAATACAAAAAAAGGGAATCCTTGCTCTCCGCACCTTGCTAACCGGATAAATAATGCGCGATAATTTGCTAATTTGCAACCATAGGATTCAACACGTCCGAACAGACCCCCTTCACCCTTGCACTGCAGCTAACCGGCTCCCATGATTCTCCTTATCCGACGTCTTGGTCAGCAAGCAATTGAATTTGTTTCAGAAACAGGCCACATGTGCCTGTTTCTCATTTCCGTGCTTGCCAACAGCGTTCGCCCCCCCTACCGGCCAAAAAATCTGCTCAATCAGATCCATTTTATCGGTATTCGCTCGCTGTTTGTCATTATTTTGACAGCCATCTTTGCAGGCATGGTGTTGGCCCTCCAGGGCTACTACACCCTCACCCGCTTCGGTGCCGAAGGGTTGCTGGGTCCAGCCGTCGCCCTCTCCATCATCCGGGAACTGGGCCCGGTTCTCTCCGGTCTCATGGTGACGGGCCGGGCCGGTTCGGCCCTGGCCGCCGAATTGGGCATCATGCGCATTCGCGAACAGATCGACGCCTTGGAGGTGATGGGAATTGCTCCCTTGCAGTTTTTGATCGCACCGCGCATCATTGCGGGTTTGATCGCCCTGCCCATACTTACGGTAATCTTTGATGTGATCGGTATCCTGGGCGGTTATCTGATTGCGGTTCAACTGCTGGAGATGAGCAGCGGGGTCTATTTTTCCGGCATTGAGTCTGCTGTGGTCATGCGTGACATTGTGACCGGTCTGATCAAATCGGTCGGTTTTGGCCTGATTATCACCTGGGTCTGCACCTACAAGGGGTATTATGCCAAACGGGGGGCCGAAGGGGTCAGTCAGGCCACCACCTCGGCGGTGGTTCTCAGCTCTGTTTTTATCTTGATTTGTGATTACTTTATTACATCCATACTGCTGTGAGTGACGACATGTCCCAAACAAGCTTCCAGGATATCAGCCAGGCCAAACAGGATGCCATACCGTTACCCCTCGGGGAGCGATTGGTGCGCAACGGCTGTGTCAGCCCCGCCCAGTTGGAACAGGCCCTGGAAGCCCAATCCAAGGAGGGGCACAAGGAGACTTTGATCGGCAAAACCCTGATCGAACTGGGATATATCACCCATCCCGCCCTGCTCAACTGCCTTTTCCATCAGTTGACCCGGGAGCGGGTGGCCTATCACCTGGACCGTCAGGCCCAAACCATCATCCGTTTTGAAAATGTGGAAAAGAGTCTGGACGGTCGCAAGGTACTGGACAACTTGAATCTGGAAATTCCTGCCAATAAAATCACAGCCATCATTGGCATCAGCGGCGGTGGGAAAAGTGTGACACTGAAACACATGGTCGGCCTGATGAAACCCGACAAGGGGGAGGTGTGGGTGGGAGATCAACCTCTGGGCCGCCTCTCCACCCGCAAACTCAACCATGTACGCCGCCGGTTCAGCATGCTCTTTCAGGAAGGGGCCCTGTTTGACTCCCTGAACGTCACCGACAATGTGGCCTTTCCCTTGCGCGAGACCACCCGCCTGCACGAAGAGGAGATTTTGCGCCGGGTGGAACTCTGCTTGCAAGAGGTCAATCTGGTGGGCATGGGCAACAAATATCCAGATGAGTTGAGCGGTGGCATGCGCAAGCGGGCGGCCCTGGCCCGGGCATTGGTGACCCAGCCGGAAATTATTTTGCTGGATGAACCCACGGCCGGTCTGGATCCCATTATTGAAAATTCGATTCATTACCTGATTTGTGATACCTTCATGCGCACCCGTTACACTACCGTCTTCATCAGCCATGCGGTACCGGCCATTTTTGACTGGTGCCATCATGTTGTGGTGCTCCATCGCGGTCGCGTGTTGGCCTCCGGTCCCTCTCTGGAGATCCGCAACTCGTCGGATCCCACAATCAAACAATTTATCAGCGGTGACCTGGATGGTCCCATCCAGGTCATTTAGCAGGTCGCTGCGAGGAGTGGAGATGAAAAGCGTCAAATTGGAACTTATGGTGGGCCTGTTTGTCCTGGCCGGTCTGCTGGCGTTGGCATGGCTGTCCATCAAACTGGCCCGAATGGAGTTGGTCGGCGGTGACCATATACCTATATTTGCCAATTTTTCCTCGATTTCGGGCCTCAAAACCGGGGCTCCGGTGGAGATTGCCGGCGTGGAGGTGGGACGGGTTGACACCATCACCTTGAACACCACCGAATTTGAGGCACGGGTTCGGATGAAGCTCCGGCCGGATGTTCCCATTCAGGACGATGCGATTGCCTCTGTGCGCACCAAGGGTTTGATCGGCGATCGTTATATCATCATCAGCCCCGGGGGATCTCCGAATCTGTTGAAGGCCGGTGAAACCCTCATCCATACCGAGCCGGCCATCAATTTTGAAGAGTTGATCAGTCAGTTTGTACACGGTTCCATTAAATAGTCAGGTACAAGGAAGTTGTTCATGGACACACTCCGTTTTAATCTTTCCCGCCGCACCCTGTTGGCACTCCTGCTGGGCGTTTGGTTGTTGGGTAGTGCCGCCCCCCTCCAGGCCGGCCCGATGTCGTACATGGAAAATGCGGTGCAAAAGGCCCTGGTCATTTTGCAGGATGCCTCGCTGGATACCCCGGAACGCCAGGTGGAACGCCGGGGCAAGTTGCGTGAAGCGGTCTATGCGAGTTTTGATTTTAACGCCATGTCCCAGGGGGCGGTCGGGCCCAAGTGGCGCAAATTTTCCGATGAGCAGAAGGCCCAATTTATTGTTCTCTTCGAGCGGCTGCTCGAAAACACCTACATGAACACCATCGAACGCTACAAAAGCGAAGAGGTGCGTTTTACCAAGGAGTTGATTCAATCCGCCACAGCAGCCCGTGTCGACAGCGTCGTCGTGAGCAAGGGGACGGAGTTCAAGGTCTCCTACCAGTTGCTGCAGGCCGGAGAGGCGTGGAAGGTTGTCGATGTCATCATCGAGGGAGTGAGTGTTGTGGCCAATTATCGCGCTCAGTTCAAGCAACTGTTGCGAAAGGATGATCGGGAGAGCATTGACAACTTGCTGGTTACGTTGAGCAATTCCGTCAACCGAAGCGAGCAGTAAGAGGCGAACAGAGCCCGGGGGCTGGTGGTGAAGGCCATTAAAAAAAACGCACCCAGAAAGCGGTCATCGCCTGCGCCATCCATTGCCACCGGGTTGGAGCAGGCGTTGCTGGCTCACCAGCAGGGGCGGTGGCAGGAGGCGGTACAGTGTTACCAGCAGGTGTTGAGCCGCCAGCCCCGCCATCAAGCCGCTTTGACCAACCTGGCCTCCCTGTACAGCCGCCAGGCAGACTATCCGGCGGCACTGGCCTGTTACCAAAAGGCTTTGCAAGTCGGGGAGGTTGCGCCGGAACTCTGGTTCAACTATGGCAACCTGCAGCAAAAAATGGGAATGTTGGACGAGGCCGTTACCAGTTTCCGGTCTGCGTTGCGTTCCCGACCGAATCTCCATCCCGCCCATTACAACTTGGCCAATCTGCTGCGGGACCGGGGCGAAACCGCGCAAGCCATCCTCCACTATCAGACGGCCATTCGTCTGCATCCCTCTTTCCTGATGGCCTATCGCAATCTGGGCAATCTGTTCCGCCAGTTGGGACAACACGCGCAGGCGATTGAGCAGCATCAACTGGCCCTGAACCTGGCGGGGCAGACGGAGCAGCAGCGGGCAGAAGGTCACTATAATCTGGCCAACAGCCTGGCGGACGATCAGCAGAGCGCGGCAGCCGGTTACCATTATCAGGCTGCCTTGGCGTTGGCTCCCAATATGGTGGCTGCGCTGCAAAACCTGGGCAATTTGCGGCAACGGGAGGGAGAGACAGCCGCTGCAGAGGCGTGCTACCAGGCGGTCCTGCGACAGGCTCCGGGCGAAGTTGACAGCCATCTCAACCTGATTCGCTTCTACAACAGCCAGAACCGCCCGGAGGCGGCGGACGCACTGCTGGCGGAGGCGTTGCGCCAATTTCCAGACCATTGTGAACTGTTGCGTCTGCAGGGGGACCGCCTGTATCAGCAGGAGGATGCGACGGCGGCTTTGGTTGTTTATCAGCGCATTGAATCCCTGCAACCGGGACTGGCCCAGACGGCCAATGCCATGGGGGTGGCCTATCGGGCTTTGGGGCAAACGGAGGCGGCGGAGCAGGCCTGGCAACGCTGTTTGCGCATTGATCCCCATCATGTGGTGGCGTTGACCAATTTGGGCACTTTGTACCGTCTCAAGAAGCGTCATGGGGAGGCGTTGGCGGCGTTGCGTTTGGCGGTTTCGTTGCAGCCTGACGATGGGGATGGGGTGGCCAGTCTGGCCTGCACCCTGATTGATGTGGGTTCCATCACTGAGGCGTTGCAGATCATTGAGCCGGTCCTGGCCGGGCAGCCCGACCATGTGGATCTGCTGGGCATGAAGGCGTTTGCTTTGGTCCAGCAGGCGCGTATTGAGGAGGCGCAAGCGTTGCTTGCCAAGGCGCGCCAGCTGAAGCCGGACAGTTTTGTTGCCATTGGCAACACGTTGTTCTCTTCTCTGTACCGGGATGGTTGGGATGGTATGGCTCAGAGTCGGTTGCATCGGGAGTTGGCGGCCCAGGTAAGCCGTCTGGTCAAGCCGTTGCCCCCCCGGCGCACAGCTCTTTCTTCCCGTGTGCGGCGGCGGATTGGTTATATTTCGCCTGATTTTCGGACCCATCCGGTGGGTTTGTTCATTGAGCCGGTTTTGCGGCATCATCGGGCTGACCGTTTTCATGTCACCTGTTATGCCTTGCCGCACGCGCCGGATGAGACCACTCAGCGTCTGCGCTCTTATGCCCATCAATGGCGGGAGTTCGAGGGGTGGAGTCTGGAGCGCATGGCGGCCCGGATTCAGCAGGATGAGATTGATATTCTGGTTGATTTGGCGGGGTATACTGCCGGTGGTCGGATGGATCTGATGGCCTGTCGGCCGGCTCCCGTTCAGGTGATTTTTTTGGGCTATCCGTACAGCACGGGATTGGCCACCATGGATTATCTTTTGGCAGATCCGCATTTGATTCCGCCGCAACAAGAGCATCTCTATACCGAGCGGGTGGTGCGGTTGCCGGAAAGTTTTCTCTGTTATCAACGTCAGGATGCGCCTGCTGTTGCGCCCTTGCCCGCTTTGCGCAATGGTTTTGTCACCTTTGGCAGTTATAACAATCTGCCCAAGGTATCGGCGGCCTGTTTGGATCTTTGGGCGCGGGTGTTGCGTGCGGTGCCTCAGTCCCGGTTGGCCTTGAAGGCCTCCAGTTTGGGGGATGAGGGGACTTGTGCCCTGTTTCGGCGGCAGATGGAGGCGCGTGGTATTGGGGCCAGTCGTCTTTTGTTGATGCCGGGTTCGCCGCCTGAGCAGTATTTGGCGGCGTTTGGCATGGTGGACATTGCGTTGGACCCGATTCCTTTCAATGGGGGCACCACCAGTTGTGACACCTGTTGGATGGGGGTGCCGTTGGTGACGTTGGCGGGGGAGAGTTTCATGGGGCGTATGGGCACCAGTTTGCTCACCACGTTGGGGCGTCCCGAGTGGATTGCGGCCGATGGGGATGACTATGTGCGGATTGCTGTCGAGTTGGCGGCGGATCTCATGCGGTTGGCAGAGATTCGGGCCTGTTTGCGTCCTCAGATGCAGGCTTCAGGGTTGTGTGATGCGGTGGGGTACACGGCCCATTTGGAAAAGCTCTATGAGGGTATGGTGGCAGCAGGCGATCCCGGCCCAACGGGCTGAAGAAGACCCGTATTCTTTCTCCTTTTCAATCTTTTCAAACGATTGCAGGGGTCCGGGGACCGTCACGGTCCCCGGTGGGGTGCAGGGGCAAAGCCCCATATGCGCTAACATGATGACGATACCCATGCTTTTCTTAATCTTTTAAAACGATTGCAGGGGTCCGGGGACCGTCACGGTCCCCGGTGGGGTGCAGGGGCAAAGCCCCTGCATGTAACGGGCGCGCTTTCCCAAAAGCCCATTTGCGCAGCAAATGGGCGCAGCGCGCCCAAAACGCCCCGCAGGGGCACTCCTGGAGGGCGGCAGCCCGACCGAGAGCGGGCCAAACCGGGCATGGCTTGGAAAAAAAACCGATCCTGGCCTTGTATCAAACAAAAAGCGTAATACAATAAAGCGTAATACAATAAAGCGTAATACAATAAAGCGTAATACAATAAAGCGTAATACGATTAAAGCATGTTATCCGAACGTTCTGCTTTCTTATCCAAGCATTTTCCATAACATAACCGTGCGAGTCGGGCTGCCGCCCTCCCAAGGTCGCCCCTGCGGGGCGGTTTTGTGCGCGTTGCGCCCATTTTCTGCGAAAATGGGCTTTGGGAAAACGCGCAGTTCAGCAGGGGCTTTGCCCCTGCACCCCACCGGGGACCGTGACGGTCCCCGGACCCCTGCAATCGTTTAAAGGAAGAGCGCAACCCTGTTAGCGCATCGCATATAGGGCTCCGCCCCTGCACAGAAAGAACTCAAACCAACAACTCGCTGCTGATGCGAGCCAAATCCGCCGGAAACAGCCGCACCGTCCTGTCCATCTCTCGTTGAAATTCCGTGAAATCCAGATAGATAAACTCCTCGTATATCTCCTGCAAATGGTTTTCCAACACCCGACTGGCCGGATCCAGATTTTGCACCAGAGTCAAACCACTGGGCGCGGCGGCAATGGTGTGAATCCGCAAGTCCGGCCGATATTTTTGCAGACAGGGTATGATTTTCCAAACATCCCCGGTCCAGAAATCGGTCAACTGGTGCCGGGAGGCGGCAATGGGATCGACCGGATAGGTGTCATGCAAAAGTATCTTCCCCCTGGGATGGCTGTAACGTTCCACCCGGATAAAATCCCGCAAGGCAAATTCAAACAGATGCATGCCATCAATAAAGGCCATCTCCAAAGGATTGCCGGCCAAAATGGAACCCAGATCCATCCGGGTAAAAAAATCATCACTGGTCATGGTGTAGAGCTGAATGTGGCCAGGCAAACGGCGACAATCCTTCCGCATCACCGGATCGATGCCTATCGCCTGGGTACCGGGTTGGGCCAGCACAATGGAAGCCCCCCGGTTGACACCAATCTCCAGATAATTTTTCGGAGCCAACGTACGGTGCAAATGGCCGAGTACAGCCAAATGGCTCGTCTCCGACAGACGGGCTGCGCTCAACAGGTTGTAGGCCTTCATGCGCTTGTTGTCCAACACCATCAGCTTCCGAATGGCCTCCATGGCCAACTCCGTGCGCCCCTGGGCCAGCCAAGCCTTGCCCTCCGCCTGAATCTGGTCAAAAGCGGCCCCACTGTCAAACGAAGCCAGCCATACGGGCTCTTCGTTGGGATGCGCAGTCTGCCCAAACCAACGGGGAACCCGGGCGTTAACAAAGTCTCTCCGCACCCGGGAGGCAACCCAATCAACCACCGCTTTTGCCATCGTTTTTTTCATCATCTTATCCCAATCGCAGCCCTACCCCATGCACATGTTTTCCAACGGATCGCGGACACACCCCGGATGCAGAGTCTCTTCCGACTGGTAAATTTGCATGATCCGGTCAACAAACGGCGCGTAACTGATATTTTTTTCCCGAATGTGCGCCATGCCCGCCTGGGCAATCCGGGCACAAACCTCTGGATGGGCCAGATAGTAAACCAGCTTTGCCTGAAAATCTGCCAGATCCTCATAACTGCCCACATGCAAACCGGGCGTTAAAATTTTTTCCGTCTCAATCGAGGTGTCCGTCAACAAAAAAGCACCACAGACCGGCACCTCCAGCACCCGCATATTCATGCCGGACCGCTTTTGCGCCTGCCCACCCTCCCAACCTGTAATATTGATCACAATGGCACTCTGCCGATACAGGGCAACCAGGGCCTCTCCGAAAATGCTGTTCCCCTTGATGCAGGACAATACCGACCAGTTGGTCAAATTTTTTGCCCGCCACTTGGGACCATACACGGCAATATTGCTGGTCACTTTGAGGGCAGCTTCCAGGTATTGCTGCCTTTTTTCGGACCATTTGCCAACAAAGCAGAGATCATAACGCTTGCCGACAGCCAATGCCGCCGGGGAGGGCGGTCGAAACATGTCAAAATTGACCACATGGTGCTGATAACTGGTGTGCGGGTGCCCCTGCTCCTGCATCACCTCAACGCAGCGTTGGCTCAGAAAAAAATACCAGTCAAAATAGGCCATCTCAGCCGGTACCTGCTCCATACAATCCTCCTCCCCCTCCAGCCACCAGCCATACAATTTGGCACGCTCCTTTATGGTGAGCAGGGTCTGAATGGTGCGCCTGTGACCCCGCAGCAACACAATCAGGTCGGGCGCATAGTCTGCAACCTTTTTGATCAGGTTGCTCTCGGAATAATTCCTGTAGGAGAGCGGGTGTTGTTCAAATTTGCGTTCCGATTTTGGCTGTATTCTTAAATTGTGAAGCAACTTGTTGGTGGTGCGAATGATGTATTTATCAAAAAATGTCCTGGAATCCGAGCGGTAAATCACCTCCACCGCTATCCCGTGCCGTGAAAATTCGGCAATCAACCCCTCCTCAATACCCAATCCCGGACCGTTGGAAACCAACAACACCCGTTCCAATGTGCGCATGACGCCCTCTCCCAAAGTGATCCACTGGGGCCTGAATCCCGTGCATTTTCCATTCTTTTAAAACAATTGCAGGGGGCTGGGGACCGTCACGGTCCCCAGTGGGGTGCAGGGGCAAAGCCCCTGCATGTAACGGTCGCGACTTCCCGGAAACCCTTTTGCGCAACAAACAGGCGCAGCGCGCCCAAACCGCCCCGCAGGGACACTATTGGAGGGCGGCAGCCCGACCGGGAGTTGGCCAAACAGAAAAGAGTTTGAAAAAAAACGGATCCTGGCTCTGCCAAACCAGTGACTGAATACCCAAACCACCAAACGGATGCTACCCCGTTTATTGCCCCTCCCCTCTCTTTCTCATATATTCTTGCATATCCTCATTATCAACCCGGTCATAGATCTCCTCCACCGTAAGGGTCAATCCGATCGATTCAAAAAGGATGGTGTCACCGAGAGCATATATTCTATTTTCCCATATATCACCTATCCTCTTGAATACCATCACTCGAACAACATCCTGACTCACCAGAACATATTCAATCAATGATGGTATGGTCTGATAAGCCCTGAGCTTGGTGATTTCATCTCGCACCCTGGTTGACGGCGATAACACTTCAACAATCAATACAGGTGATTCAGTATAATAATCGTCTCCTTTTTCATCACATTCCACCACGATATCGGGGTAAAAATATTTTGTCTCCACCCTCACCTTAAAGTCAGATTGATGCGTGTTACATGACTTGCCTTTTAAGTGGATGCCAAATTCTCTGCTCATGGTGGATGTTAAAATGCTGTGACTCCTGCTCACACCCCCCATTGCATAAATTTTACCATCGATGTATTCGTGCTTTATTTCACTTTCAAGCTCACCCTTCAAGTACTCTTCCTCGGATATAAAATCATCCAATGCGTGCAGAACCATGGCCTTATCCCCCTGCCAGCCCGGTTGGGGCATCGGGATGCAGATGATATATGGAAAAACGACTGGCCACCCTCGGGTAGAGATGGCGTCGCAACATGGCCTCCAGCCACGGGTATTTTTTCTTGAGTCGCATCAGTTGATCCAACCACCAGGGCGAACGCAGTTTTTTGCCCAAGACCATACATTTGCTCGATGAACGGCCCCTCTCCTGCCCCTGGCCCTTGAAGGTCACATATTTGAACGAATGCCCAAAACAGGACATGTAATAGCCCAAATAATCGGTCATGGCAGCATCCGGTACGGGCAGATCAGCCAGGATCAACTGGATGGCCTCTGCATGGGTTCTGGGTGAATGGGTGACGCCAAGGGCATCATAGACGCAACTGTTCAGCGTGATCACCGGCCGTCCCATTCGCGCCGCTTCAATACCAATGGTCGAATTAAAGACGATCACCTTTTCCGCCGTCAACACCAGTTCGTAGGAATCCACCGCCTCCCCGGGGAGAATCAGCTTGACCATGGGACTGTCCGCATAATGAAACTGTTTCAGAATGCTCGTAGCCTCGCCGGCACTGTTGGGATGCATCCGGATGAACAGTTTACCATCATAATTTTGTTCTTGCAAACCTTCGACAATCCTGTTCATTGCGGTTGCAAAGTTGGCATACAGTTGCCGGAATCCCAAATTGGCAATGGCACCATGCTCGATTTCACTGGAGGTAAACAGCACAATGCGACGGCGGACATCCATCCAGTCGTCGGGCAGGGTGCCGGACCGCTGCTTGACCAAATAGTTGTTATAATTGGACGGATACTTTCCTCGCCGCAAATTGCTGAAAAACACTTCAGCAATGGCCCGTTTTTCCGCTTCGTTGGGATTTTTTTCCCACACCTGCATCACATCCTGGGCGCGGAATCCGTAGTCGTGGGGGACAGTATTGGGCCACAGGGAATAACTTTCAATCCTCGAACCCCGTTCATGCGTATAGAACGAGATCCCCTCCGCCTGGCAGGCCCGCACAAGACAGCGTGAGGTGGCACCACGCCCATTAAAAAAATAGGCCACATCCGGCTTGTTCTCCCGCAAGAAAGCACGAACAACCCTATAGAGCGTCAAGGAGGCCACCGCCGCCCGTCGCATGAAACAGGTCGTCTCTTCAAATACCGGATAACATGTTCTGAAATTATTGAAAACACATCCGACCAACGTCTCTCCCACGTCGTAAGAGTCATATTGCAATCGCCTCAACTCCTCGATGCTATCGATGCCATCCAAAATATCTAATGGGGCACTGTCAGGGCTGCACTGTGCATGATAGAGCGAGGAGAGCGCGACACGCCTGCCCCGAAAACCGATCATCGCCAACCCTCGACGACGTTTGATCTCGCAAGCCATGCAAAAAATCGGATCGTTGTTGGCGTTGGCATCACAAAAAGGCAGGGCACGATCGCAGGCAAGATAGATCAGCTCATCCCCCTTGGCAGCATGCTCCAACATCAACTCCAACTGGGTTTCAAAATGGGGAGAGTGGGGACCGGCGTTGATAAAAATAATTTTCATTGAAGCTCCCTGTGTACCGGCTCAGCGAAAACAGCGTCGGGCGGCCTCCTTTCAAAACTGCAGATAATTGTGTCACGCCACGAAAGACATCTGCAATTGTTTGAAAGATCATAAAAATGACAATAGCGATAAGGCCAGTTACACCGCATCTGTCGACAACAAAAAATCAAACTGAACAGTCTGATTTTTTTCCGTCACATACCGGCAAACAGTCGGTTCAATCAACCATTTTTATAAATTTTTTATGCTTTAACTATAAAATTGATGCAATCATGATTCTCATCCTTGTCGACTGTCGACACCACCCCACCCGCTTGAGCTTCTGCAAAACGGTGATCAAGGCCGTGTGTGCCACATTGAAGACAACCAACCTGAACACCATCGGCATAGGCGTGTAAACGCAGCATGCAAGTCACGGATCGCAGCCAAAATGCTCGCAAGGGCTGCAGGAATTTGAGGTTTTTTTTAAAAGGTTGGGATGTCCATCATGCGATGAGGTCTTTGGTGGCATACAGCTACAACTCTATTGCTGGCCAGTTCGGACGCTACGGGTCAACGTTGAAAACCGGCAATGGCAGGCAGGAACAGCCGCCATGGCGGCAGGGGTTGCCAACCCTGTTTGTGGTCTGGCAGCAAACAGGCTTTGCTTCCTGCCAGACCGGTCGGGTCAGTGTGATACACGATCCCCGGCTGGGTTCTGGGATACCCGATGATGTATGGAAAAACGACTGGCCACCCTCGGGTAGAGATGGCGTTGCAACATGGCCTCCAGCCACGGGTATTTTTTCTTGAGTCGCATCAGTTGATCCAGCCACCAGGGAGAACGCAATTTTTTGCCCAAGACCATACATTTGCTCGATGAACGGCCGCTCTCCTGCCCCTGGCCCTTGAAGGTCACATATTTGAACGAATGCCCAAAACAGGACATGTAATAGCCCAAATAATCGGTCATGGCAGCATCCGGTACGGGCAGATCAGCCAGGATCAGCTGGATGGCCTCTTCATAGGTTTTGGGGGTATGGGTCACGCCCAAATCGCAATAGGGGCAACTGTTCAGCGTGATCACCGGTCGACCCATGCGCACCGATTCGATACCGATGGTGGAATTGAAGACAATCACCTTTTCTGCCGTACGCGCCAACTCATACGAATCCACCGCATCTTCCGGCGGAACCAGAATCACCATGGGATCATCTGCATACAAAAACCTTGTTAAAATATTGGGGGCTTCATCCGCACTGTTGGGATGCATCCGCACCAGCAGCTTGCCGGCATAGCCCTGTTTTTTCAACCCCTCAACCATATGGTTCATGGCGGTCGCCGTATTGGGGTAGAGCCGCCAAAACCCCATATTGGCCACTGCGCCAAATTCGGTTTCAGTCGAGGTAAAGAGGACAATGCGCCGTTGTGCCTCCAGCCAGCCAGCGGGCAAAACCTTTGCTTTTTGACGGGACAGATAATTTTTCAGCGTATGAGGGTTGTTGCCCTTGCGCATATTGTTAAAATAGGTCGCAGAGATGGCACGCTTCTCCGCCTCATTGGGGTTTTCATTCCAGACCCGAACCACATCTGTCGCACGAAATTGCATGTCGTGCGGAATGGTGTTGGGCCACAGGGAATAACTCTCAATCCTCGAACCCCGTTCATGCGAATAGAAAGAAAACCCTTCTATCTGGCAGGCTCGTACAAAGCAGCGTGAGGTGGCACCACGCCCATTAAAAAAATAGGTCAGATCCGGTCTGTTTTCCCGCAGAAAAGTACGGGTGGCGGCGTAGAGCGTCAAGGTTGACACCGCCGCCCGTCGCATCAGATCGGTTGTCTCTTCAAATACGGGATAGCAGGTGCCGAAGGTGCTGAAAACACAGCCCATCAACGTCTCACCCACATCGTAAGAGTCGTATGTCAGCGGCTTCAGATCCTCAAAATTATCAATACCATTCAGAATATGTAACGGGGCACTGTCGGGACTGCACTGTGCATGATAGAGCGAGGAGAGCGCGACGCGCCTGCCCTGAAAACCGATCATCGCCAACCCTCGACGGCGTTTGATCTCGCAAGCCATGCAAAAAACCGGATCGTTGTTGGCGTTGGCATCACAAAAAGGCAGGGCACGATCGCAAGCGAGATAGATCAGCTCATCCCCCTTGGCGGCATGCTCCAACATCAACTCCAGTTGGGTTTCAAAATGGGGAGAGTGGGGGCCTACGTTGATAAAAAGAATTTTCATTGAATCTCTTCATGTACCGGCTCAGCGAAAACAGTGTCGGGCGGCCGCCTTTCCAAGGTCGCCCCATATGCGCCAACATGATGACCACGCCCATGCTTTTTATAATCTTTTCAAACTATTGCAGGGGTCCGGGGACCGTCACGGTCCCCGGTGGGGTGCAGGGGCAAAGCCCATGCTTTTTATAATCTTTTCAAACTATTGCAGGGGTCCGGGGACCGTCACGGTCCCCGGTGGGGTGCAGGGGCAAAGCCCCTGCATGTAACGGGCGCGCTTTCTCGTAAGCCCATTTGCGCAGCAAATGGGCGCAGCGCGCCCAAAACGCCCCGCAGGGGCACTCCTGGAGGGCGGCAGCCCGACTGAACGCTGGCCAAGTTTGGGAGGGTTTAGAGAAAAAACATTCCTGGCCTTGTGTCAGAAAAAAAACTGAATATCCGAACCTTCTGCTTTCTTGTCCAGGCATTGTCCATGACATAACCGTGCGCGTCGGGCTGCCGCCCTCCAGGAGTCTGCCCCTGCGGGGCAGGTTTTGTGCGCGTTGCGCAAATTTTCTGCGAAAATTTGCTTTGGGAAAACGCGCAGTTCATGCAGGGGCTTTGCCCCTGCACCCCACCGGGGAGCGTGACGCTCCCCGGACCCCTGCAATCGTTTAAAGGAAGAGCAGCGCAACCCTGTTAGCGCATATGGGGCTCCGCCCCCAGCGTGACGCTCCCCGCACCTGCTCGTTTCTACGCCGCCGAACCCGGGAAAATGGCCCCCAATTGACGAATGCTCTCCTCTACCGTACACCCCTGCTCCACCGGCTGCCGCAAATAGTTGCGAATGGGCGTAATCAACTTCAAGGCATTGTCAATCTGCGGATTGCTGCCCGCTGCATAGGCACCAATGTTGATCATATCCTCCGCCCGACTGTAGGTGGATAACGCCTCCCGCAACCGACCCGCCCACCGCTTCTGCTTGGGCTCCGCCAACGACTCCATCAAACGGGAGAGCGATTCCAGCAGATCAATGGCCGGATAATGGTTGGCCGCCGCCAACCCGCGGGATAACACGATATGACCATCCAGAATACCCCGTACCGCATCCGCTATGGGATCCTGCAGATCATCCGCCTCCATCAAAATGGTATACAAACCGGTAATACTGCCATCCCCCTGATCACGCCCGGCCCGCTCCAACAACCGGGGCAACAACATGAACGTGGAAGGAGGATAACCTCGACTGGTGGGCGGCTCACCACGGGTCAAACCCACCTCCCGCTGCGCCATGGCAAAACGGGTGACAGAGTCCATCAACAACAAAACATGCTGCTGCCGGGCCCGAAAATATTCGGCAATCGACGTCGCCAAAAAGGCCGCCCGCAACCGCAACAGAGGCGGCTGATCAGAGGTGGCCACCACCACCACCGAACGGGCCATCCCCTCCGGCCCCAGATCCTTCTCGATAAACTCCACCACCTCACGACCACGCTCCCCCACCAGCGCAATCACGTTGATGTCCGCCGAGGTATACCGGGCCATCATGCCCAACAAGGTACTCTTCCCCACCCCGGAGCCGGAAAAAATACCGATGCGCTGACCCTGACCCACCGTCAACAGCCCGTTGATGGCCCGTACCCCCAGGTCCAACACCGTGTCAATCCGACGCCGAACCATCGGGTTGACCGGCTCCGCATACAACGGTACCCGCTCCGGCAAAACCAAAAGCGGTCCCCCATCCAGGGGAGCCCCCATCGGATCAATCACCCGCCCCAACAGGGCCTCACCCACCGCCACATCCTCTGGACGACCATTGGAGACAATCCGACTGCCCGGATGAATCCCCCGCAACGCCCCCAAAGGCATCAACAACAACGACTTGTTGCGAAATCCCACCACCTCTGCCTTGATCGGTTGGTCGCCGTTTTCCGGCCAGATCTCACACATGTCCCCAATCGAGGTGGCAGGCCCATCCCCCTCCACCAACAGCCCCACCACCTGGGAAACTCTCCCCGTCCGCAACAACCCCAACCCCAGACGCGCCGACGCCTGATACTCTGCCCAGGGAATCTCAAGACTCTTCATCGTCGCCCGACACCGGTTCCGAGGCAGCCGGATCCCCCGACTCCTCCGCAGACACGCCAAAACCGGTCGCACCCCAACGAGCGTTATTGCCAAACCGTGAAGTGGCTACCGAAACCACCGTCTCCTCCATGGAATAATCCTCCTCATCCGGCACGGACTCATCCCCCCCATCCGGCAAAACCTCCTCCCCCTCCCGGGAAGAGAACACCCCATCTTCCGCTCGATCCTCCTCCGGCCACGCCAGCTCCGGATCCTGCGCCTCCGCCAGGGCAGAGGCGATCTCGCCTACCCCCAGCGAAGGGGCATCAAGGTTGACCGGAACATGGTTGACCGCAGGCTGTGAAGACAGGGATGCAGGGGGAACAGGTGACCGGGATGGCAGCGGCTGGATAAGGGAGGCGATGGCCGGTTTGTGGAGTGCAGCCTGCTCGGCTGTTCGACTCGCCGCCGCCGCAATGTCCTCACAACCACCGACTTGCAGACGATCCTGCAGATAACGGCGCAACCCCGCCTCCATCTCCGCCAACTGCTGGTCCAGATTATCCTCGATGCCGCCAAAATCACTCTCCAGCCGCACCGATCCAGGCTCGACGGTCGGGTCCGCCTCGATCCGAAGCTTTTCAAACGCCACCATATTCTGCAACAGTGCCGCCGTGTCGGGTGCAAGATAGATGACCACATCCCGACGCTCAGCCATCTGCTCCAGCCCGCGCTGCACCCGATGGCTGACCTCAGTCGGGTCAATCGACAGCTCGTGCCCCAACAACTGCCGCGCCATCATGATGGCCGTCTCGACCAGAAGCCGCTCAGCACTGGCAAAAATACGCTTGGGCAGGTTGTCCAACTGGCGCAACACCGATTCAAACTGCGGCAACAGACGCGCAATCTCCCGCTCCATCGTCTGCTCGCCCAGAGCCAACCCCGCCTCTTCACCCGCCGCAAACGCCTTCTGGTAGGTCTCCCGCTCAATCACCTCCAGCCGCCGCCGGTGCAACTCCTCCGGCGAAATCTCCGGATCCTTGTTGGGCTTGGGCTGTTCCGGCAAACGACCACCCGGCAAAAATCGGACAAACTCCTCGCCCCGACGCCGATGCTCCTCCCCGACCAGCAGCTCAAAAGGAACCCGTTGCGGCGCAACATCCAGATCCTCTTGCTTGATGATCCCGTCCAAGAGTGCCGCCATGACCACCTTCCCCCTGCCAACCTGCCTGAATGGATTACATCACCACGTCGTCGGAACCCTTGCCCATGATCACGATGGAACCCTCTGCCTCCAAACGCCGCGCCGACTTGAGAATCGCCTGCTGGGCCTGCTCCACATCCACCACCTTGACCGGCCCAAGCAGCTCCAAATCCTCCCGCAACATCTCTGCGGCCCGCTCGGACATGTTCTGGAAAAATTTCTCCCGCAGCCGATCATCCGCCCCCTTCAGGGCGGTCAACAACTCATCGTTGGAAACCTCACGCAACAAGGTCTGGAAGCTGCGATCATCCATCAGCAGGAGATCCTCGAACAGGAACATCTCCTTGCGTACACTCTCCGCCAACGGGTTGTCCTCTTCATCCAGATAGGACAACAACTTGTCCGAAACCTCCCGACTCATCAGGTTGAGCAGTTCCGCCACCTTCTTGGTACCACCACCCTCCTGCTGACGACCACTGCGCGCAACCCCCAGCGCATCCAGCTCGGTCAGCAAAGAGGCTTCAATATCCTCCAACGCCCCCGGCGGCAAGGTATTCATCCGCGCCATCCGGTAAACGGTCTGCTGCTGCAACTCCGTCCCCAGGTGATCAACCACCAACGCCGCATGCTCCTGCTGCAACTGGGAGACGATCAGGGCCACGCTCTGGGGATGCTCATTGGCCAAAAAGGTGGCAACCAGGGTCGGCTCCATGGCGTTGAGAATTTCCCACGGGGTGTTCTTGGGCCCCGACTGCAACTCCTTCAACAACTGCCGGGCCCGCTCCTTGCCCAACGCCTTGGTCAGCAGATCCCGCACCCGGGTCTGACCGCCGCGAACGTCATACATTTTCAACTCAAACTTGTCCAGAAACTCCTGGCGTACCGCCTGCACCACCTCCGGTGGCATGATACCCATGCGGGAGATGACACGGGAGATCTCCCGCAACTCCCCCTCCTGCATCCCCTCCATCAATTTTTTGGCATCGTCGTCCGGCAAAGAGAGCAGAAACACCCCCGCCTTCTCCTTGCCACTCAGCCGCACACGCCCGCCGGAGACCGCAGGCCCCCCGGTCGCGCCACGCCGGACAACGGAATCGTTACCTCCACCATCCCATCCATGCTGCGTCGTTTCTACCATACCCAACCCCTTATACAGCCACTACGCACTGTCGATACAAAAACCTCAGAGGGGAACCGATCCCCTCTGAGTTCCACGGGGCCCCTCCCGCCAAAAAATCCGAACATCCTGCCCCCGGAAACAGGCGCGGCTCAGTCCTGCGCCATCCAGTTGCGAAGAATTTCCCGCGCCTCTTCCGGATTGTCCATGATCATCTGCTGGGTCATCTTGATGCTGCGATCGGGCATCCGCATCCGAATGGGCTGCTCGGAAGGCACCGTCCCCACCCCCTCTGCCACCAGTTGTTGATCCAACTCGGCCACCGCCGCCGGAATACCCGTGCTGTCCGCCACCCGTTCACCCGTCAGGAACTCGATCACCATCGGTTTCAACACCAGAACCAACAGAGCAAGAATGGCCAGAATCAGAGCAATCTGCAGCCAGAACTCAGCCGACTCCCAGAAACGTGGTGCCATGTCATCAGAGCTGGGCATCCGCTCGAACGGAACCTCGGCCATCTCGATGGTATCACCGCGCTTTGCATCAAATCCCACCGCCCGTTCCACAATTTTTTGCAGCCCGGTGATCTCTTCTGGCGCACGCTTTTTGTTGCCTGTCTTGTCGCCGTTCGGGCTCTCCACCGGGGTATCCACCAGAACAGCCACCGAAAGACGCTTGATGGTACCGACCGGCAGCAAGGTCTTGTTGACCGTCTTGGAAATTTCAAAGTTGGTGGTCTCCCGCTCAATGTTGCGCATCTGGCTGGAGCCACTGCCGGCGTTTTTGGTGGTATCGTTGGCATCGTTGGGACGGACACCCGGCGTACCACCAACACCAAAATCACCCCGGCTGCTCTCGTTGACCGCCTGCTCGCTGCGGGGTATCCCCCCCTGACCGGCCGGGTCAAAAATCTCCTCCTGACGCTCCGTGCGGGCCAAATCCAACTCGGCGGTAATCCGTACAATGCTCTTGCTGACACCACTGGCACTGACCCCGACCACCTTGTCCAACATGGCCTGGGCACGGTCCTCCAGCCCCTTTTCCACCTGTTGCTGCAGGGTCAGGGTCTCATCCGGCCCCATCCGGCCATCCTTGGGAGCCCCACGACGACCCGCAACCAGATTGCCCTTGCCATCCAGCAGGGTTACATTGCCCTCCTCCAGTCCCTCCACCGCTGTCGTCACCAGATGGACAATGCCCTCCACCTGGGCCGGCTGCAGGGGATGGGCCAACTCCATGATCACGGAGGCGGTCGCAGGGCGGGATTCGGTCACAAACAGGGAGGGCTTGGGCAAAACCAGATGTACACGCGCGGTATGAACGGAGGCAATGCTTTCGATGGTGCGGGCCAGCTCACCCTGCAGGGCACGCTGATAGTTCATGCGCTGCATAAAATCTGTCATGCCGACCAGATTGCCCTTGTCAAACAGCTCGAACCCCACCCCGGTCCCCTGTTTGGGCAACCCCTGGGTGGCCAACTCCAGACGCAAATCATAAACCCGATCTGCCGGCACATCCACCGACGTCCCACCCGGCCCGATCTGGTAGGGAACCTTCAGTTTGTTCAGCTGTTCAATGATCCGACCCGTCTCCTCCTGGGGCAACCCAGAGAACAGCACCTTGTAAGCCGGCCGGGTGGCAAACCATATCATGACAGAAAGAGCCAGAATGGTGGCCGCAATGGCCAGCAAAAGACCGTTGCGTCCACCTAAAGGCAATTGCGCCATAAATCGGGCCGCAGTATCCACGATGCTGGTGGATTGCTGCGTAGCGACAGTTGGAGATTCAGCCATGGTATCCTATTTCCACATCACGACATTCCAGGATGTACAACACTCACGCCAGTGAAAGCCCCCCCACAACCCAACACTCCAGGGTTAAGCGGTCGGCATTGTCATCACTTCATGGTAGACTTCCAGTGCCTTGTTGCGCACCTGGAGTAAAAGGCGCAAATGCAGCTCCGCCTCGGAGCTGGCGATTTGTGCCTCGTGCAAACTCACCCCCGCATTACCCAACAAGGCGCGCTCCGTCAAATCTTTCGACTCTTTTTGCAGGCGATCCGTCTCTTTGACCTGTTGGGCCAGCATGGTGGAAAAGGTCTCCCAGGCCCCACCCTTGCCCACATTGAGTACATTGGTGGTCAGGTCCGGCAGCATGCTGGGCAGCGGTACACCAGATACCCCATGAATAGACATCCTTCATTCCCCCTTATCGACCGATTTCCAACGCCTTCAGGGCCATGGCCTTGGAAGCGTTCAATACTGAAACATTGGACTCGTAGGCATGGGTGGCCGCCATCATGTTGACCATCTCCGCCACCGTATCCACATTGGGCATCTCCACATAGCCATCCGCCTTGGCATCGGGATGGTTGGGATCATACTGCCGCCGCGGAGGTCTCTCATCCACATGGACCCGCTCCACCGAAACACCGGTGGAACCGGCAATCTGCTCCCGACTCAACATTTCGTCAAAGGGCTGCGCCGCAAACACCGGATCCCGACGCTTGTACGGCCCCCCCTCCACCGTCCGGGTGGTCTGGGCATTGGCAACATTTTCAGCCGTAATGTTCAACCGCAACCGCTGTGCTGTCAAGGCAGAAGCCGTCACACGAAAAGAGGTCAAAAAATCCATCACAATCCCCAGCGTTGTCTGATAGTATTACCGTGCGTTGCCATCGATCAGCATGCGCATGGTGCCAATCTGGCCACTCAGCGACTGAGCCGCATAGTTGTACAAAAGCTGATTGGCCGACTGGCGCGCCATCTCCTGTTCCATATCGACACTGTTGCCATCCCCCTTGGGAATAGGGGTCTCCACCTCCTGCAACTCCCCCTCCACCGGACCGGTGTAACCGACCGGGAAATGGCCGGGGGCGGTACGGGCCATCGGCAACGCATCCCGCGGTGGCAACGACTCCTTCAAGACATCCTCGAACTCAAGCCGCCGCGCCTTGTAACCAGGGGTATCCGCATTGGCCACGTTGGAGGCGATAACTTCCTGACGCTGCTGACGCAGATCCAACAGGTTGGCCTTGAAGGCCCCAGCCGCACCCAGCAATCCCAACTCCGCCATCCCGATTCTCCTGGTTTGTCAGGCAAGAAAAGACAAAAAAGACAAAAAAGTCAACAAGAAAAATCCAAAACGCCCCGCTTCCCAAGCTGTCATCGGGGCGCATACACACATATCGCTCGCCAGAATGACAATTCCCAGCAAAAAATGCAATTAATTTTTCAGAGTTGTGCGCGGAATATTCGCGCCCGCACCTCCCCTGGGGTCAGGCAAACCCGGCGGCCTGCAACCGGGCCTGAATGGTCTGTTGCAGGTTGCGGGCCGCTGCTTCAATCCGGTTGCCGGCCTGCTCCGGCCAGTCGGCACCCGGCAGCTCAGCAGGCTGGAACGGGTAGAGCAGGCCCCGGGACGAAGCGGCGTACGCGCCGACGCCCGCCGCCCCGGAACCGGCGACAATGGCCCCCAGCGACCCTCCCTGGGCCCCGATACCCGGCATCAAAAAGAGGGCCTGGGGGGCAATATCCCGCAACCGGCTGGCAATGGCCGGATAGGTCGCGCCCACCACCATGCCCACATTGGAAAAACCGTGCCGACCCAGACTTGACTGCCCCCACTGATGCACCAGCTCGGCCATTTTTTCCGCCACCGTCACCCCTGCTCCGCCCACGCCATCCCACAGCGGGCGATCCTGCAGCTCCCCGGATGAGGGGTTGGAGGTCTTGGTCAGCACAAAGAGACCGGCGGCCGTGTTGGCGGCCATGAACGGTAAAATGCCGTCACTGCCCAGATAGCCGTTGAGGGTCACCCCATCCACCTGCCAGGGGTTGGGGGTATCGAACAGGGGGTGGCGCGGTGCAAGCCAGGCTGTGGCGTACGCGCCCGCCGTATGGGCGACATCGTTGCGTTTGCCATCCAGAATCACCAACTGTTCCCGCTCCCGCAGCAAGGCGATGGTGCGCAGCAGGGCCTGCAGACCGGCCAGGCCATACTGCTCGTAGAAGGCGGCCTGGGGCTTGTAGGCAACCGCCACCGCCGCCGTTGCCTCCACCACCACCCGGTTGAAGTCCACCAGGATCTCCTCCAACTGGCTTTCGGTGGGATTGTGTCGCAACTGTTCCTGGAGATAGGCGGGAAAACAGGTCACAACCGGGTCCAACCCCACGATGACCCGGGATTGGACCCGTTTTGCCTTCTCAATCAACCGATCTGCAAAAGCCTCCATCCGCCCTCTCCCCTTGATCTATCCCAGCCGCGCCAACCACGGAAACCATTGTATCAACCAGATGGACAACTGGTTGAAACTGCCCATCATGATCATCGTCCCCACCAGCACCAGCAGGGCACCGGAGAAGATCTCCACCCGGTGCATATGCTGGCGCATCCGGGTAAAAAACTGGAAAAAATGGTTGATCGCCACCCCGGCCAACAAAAACGGCAGCCCCAACCCCAGGGAGTAGAACGCCAACAGCACAATCCCCTGTTGCACGCTCTCCTGGGTACCGGCAATGGCCAGGATACCGGCCAGAATGGGGCCGATACACGGGGTCCAACCGAACGCAAAGGCCAGGCCGATCAGATAGGCTCCCAGCAGGCCGGGGGGCTTTTGCTGGAGGTTGAAACGGGCCTCCTGATTGAACAGCGCGACGCGAAACAGCCCCATGTAGTGCAAGCCGAACAGCACAATCAGCCCACCCCCCACCTGGGCCAGGAGCTGCATATGTTGCCGCAACAGGCTGCTGAGGTAGGTGGCGGAGGCACCCAGCGCGATAAACACGGTGGAAAAGCCCAACACGAAAAAGAGGCTGTGCAGGGCAACCTGCCAGCGCACCGCCCCCGGAGCTGCCGTGCGCAGACCGGTAACGGAGACGCCCGTCATGAAGCTGATGTATGCCGGTACCAACGGCAGGACGCAGGGAGAGACAAAAGAGAGCAATCCTGCCAGTATCGCCGTCGCTGCGGTGATGTTTTCCATCCTACGCCTCCCCGACGGAAGGCTCACGGGTGGAGGCAACCAGCCAAGCCCAGTAGGCGGGCAGAGTCTGGCTGACCGGGGTTGCCACCAGTTCAGGTACCTCATAGGGGTGCAGTGCCAACAGACGGGCCTCCAGCAAGGGGTAAAGGGATTGTCGGCTCTTGATCAACAGGGTCCATTCGGTCTGGCGTTGGATCTCTCCCTGCCAGCGATAGCAGGACTCCCCTGCGGGCAGCACATGCACACAGGCGGCCAACCCCTCTTCCACCAGGGTTTCGGATAAGGTGGTTGCCACCGACTTTTCCGGTACGGTGGTCCAGAGCAGGATCATGTCCATTGTCACCGCTTCTACTTGACCGCCGATGCGGTTGTCAGCAGCGGTTCCACCCAATGTTGCATCTCTTTTTCGTTCACCCCTCCCATGTGGGAGGCGACCAGACGGCCCTGCTGGTCCAACAGCTTGGTGACGGGCAGACCAAAAACCCCGCCCAGAGCCTGGGCCACCGCGGTCAGATGGGCCGGATCGCCGTGGATAATGGGGTAGTTGATCTGGTGTTTGGCGATAAACTGGGTCAACTGTTCGGGGCTGGCATGATCCATGAAGTTGACACCCAGCACCACCACACCTTTATCGGCATATTTCTGGTAAAAACGGACAAATTCGGGTATCTCCTCCAGGCAGGGCGGGCACCAGGTCGCCCAGAAATTGACCAGCACCACTTTGCCCCGCAGATCGGAGAGGCGCAATGTTTTGCCGTCCACCGTTTGCAAGACCCGCTCCATCCCCGGGCTGGGGTCGGCCAGAGCGGCCCCGGACCACCATCCCAACGCCACAAAACAGAGCATCGCCACTCCCCACCGCCACCAGGCCGCCACAAAGGCGCGGCGATGGAGAATCGACGGATCACCATTGGCAGATTTCTGACGCGACTGAACACTCATCCTGTATAGACCTCCGCTTGCTGGATATTCCACCCGTTACGGGTCCGATTGCAATGAATCACTTGAAAGGCTGCGTTATTGGCATCATTATACCCCACTCTTCCTGCCATGGGCAGGGTATATGGATTCTGTTGTCCGACATTTTTCCGGTGATCGCCATTCGAGCCATGCCTCTGCCCTTCAACCTGTCGGCCTGCCCCCATTGCGATGCCTTGCACCACCTGGACCCGTTGCCATCCGGCCATGCTGCCCTCTGTCGTCGGTGCGGCACCCCTCTCTATCGCAGTCAGTTTACCGGGTTGGATCTCCCTTTGGCGTTGGCGTTGACCGGCCTGGTTCTGTTTGTGATTGCCAACGGCTATCCGCTGTTGATTCTGGAGCTGGGGGGGCGCGTGCAGGAGAACAGCCTCTGGACAGGGGTGACGGCCCTGTTGGGTAGGGGCGTATGGCTGCTGGCACCTTTGGTCTTTTGCACCAGCCTGCTGTTTCCTGCCCTGACCCTGGCGGCGGTTGTTTATCTGCTGTTGCCGTTGCGGTTGCGGCGTCCCCCCTGGCGGCATGCCCGTGCCGTCTTTCGGCTGCTCACCCGCCTCAACCCCTGGAGCATGGCCGGCATCTATCTGCTTGGCCTCATGATTGCCATTGTCAAATTGCGGGACATGGCCCATGTGGCACCCGGGATCGCCCTGTACGCCTTTTTGGGTCTGTTGCTGGTCTCCGTCGCCACCCAGATCAGCCTGGATGCGCAGCTCTGTCAACGCATGCTGGCGGTCGGATCGGTCCAACCGTCACAAAACCGTGGGGCTCCTCCGCTGACTCTGACCTGTTCCGAGCGACCCGCCCACGCCACCGCGTTGCGGGCCGGCTATATGCTCTGCCACCTCTGCAACCGGTTGGTGCGGCAACGAACGGTTGCCAGCTGCCCCCACTGTGGCGGCCCGTTGCATCCCCGCAAACCGGCCAGTCTGAGCCGCACCTGGGCACTTATTGTGGCGGCCGCGCTGTTTTATATCCCGGCCAATCTGCTGCCCATCATGACCGTCATCCGTTTTGGACAGGGGGAGCCGGATACCATTCTGAGCGGCATCCGGCATCTGCTCGAAAGCGGCTTGTGGATATTGGCTTTGCTGATTTTTTTTGCCAGCATCCTGGTCCCTTTGATGAAACTGCTCGTTCTCTCCCTGCTGTTGCTCTCCATCCATTACCGGAGCCGCCGCTCGCTCAAGGATCGGACCACCCTCTATCGGGTATTGGAACTGTTTGGCCACTGGTCCATGGTGGATATTTTTTTACTCTCCATTTTGACAGCCCTGGTGCAGTTGGGCACACTGAGTACCATTGAGCCGGGCATTGGTGCCACTTTTTTTGGTGTTGTCGTGGTGTTGACCATGCTGGCCACCAAAAGTTTTGATCCCCGCCTGATGTGGGATGCAGCAGAGGAAAGCCATGAACAGACCAACGGATGACAACTCCAGCACAACCACGTTGAGCGATGCAGCGGAGGCGTCGCCGCCCCGGAAGGCGGCGGAGTCCGGCGCGGAGCCCCTGTCAGCGGTTGTGGACTCCCCCAGCCCCTACTCTTTTCAGTTGATCTGGCTGGTTCCCCTGTTGGCTCTGCTGATCGGAGGCTGGCTGGCCTACAAGACCCAGGCGGAAAAAGGGCCGGATATTGTCATCCAGTTCAAGACAGCGGAGGGGCTGGTGGCTGGCAAAACCCGGGTCAAGTACAAGGCAGTCGAGGTGGGCGAGGTGGAGGCGATCCATCTGAATGAAGATCTGTCGGGGGTAAAGGTTCACGTGCGAATGCAGCGGGCGTCGGAGCCTTTTCTTAGAGAAAACAGTAAGTTCTGGGTGGTGCGGCCCCGTTTGAGTCTGCGGGGCGTCTCGGGACTGGATACCCTGGTATCCGGTGCCCACATTGAAATCGAGCCGGGAGCGGGAGAGTCTCAACGGCTGTTCCTGGGGTTGGAAAACCCGCCGGTGGTGAAGATGAGTGCGCCCGGCGGCAAATATATTTTGCAAACGGAGTCCCTGGGCTCGTTGGATACCGGGTCGTTGCTTTACTATCGGGATATTCCGGCGGGGGAGGTGTTGGGTTATAATCTGGCTCCCAACAAACAGAGTGTTTATCTGCATCTGTTTGTGCGGGCTCCCTATCACACACTGGTACAGGAAAACACCCGGTTTTGGCGCATGAGTGGTGTAGATCTCTCCCTCAGTGCGGAGGGGGTCAAGGTCAAAACGGAGTCGTTGCAATCCCTGTTGATGGGGGGCATTGCCTTTGACACCCCGCCCACGTTGAAGGAGAGTGGCATGGTTCAGAGTGGCCACACCTTCTGGCTCTATGATGACAAGCGCATGATTGCCGAGCAGGCCTACACGAGGCGCATTGTGTTCGCGCTCTATTTTAACGAATCGGTTCGCGGTTTGAGTGTGGGTGCGCCGGTGGAGTTTCGCGGCATCAAAGTGGGCAAGGTCACGGAGATCAACATGGAGTATGATGCGCAAAACACCACGTTCCGGATTCCGGTTTTGATTCAGATTGAGCCGGAGCGGATGGATGCGTTGCGCATGGAGCAGGCGGGACAGGAGGCGGATGCTGCGGCTTATGATCTGATGGAGGCGTTGATACAGCGGGGGTTGCGGGCCCAATTGCAAACCGGCAGTTATCTGACCGGGCAGCGGTTTGTCGAGTTGGATATTCATCCAAAGGCACCGCCCTGGCGGAGTGGGTTGCCGGGCAAATTCCCGGAGATGCCGACCATGCCGGGCAACATTGGTGAGATCACGGAGTCCATCACAATGTTGTTGAAGACGTTGCAATCCATGCCGCTTGCCGGAATGGCTGAGGAGTTGCACGGCGCACTCAAGGGGGCCAATCAGACCATCAATGCCCCCGAGTTGTTGGAGACCATTCGCGCCACTCGGGGGGCGGCTGTCGAGTTGAACCGGTTGTTGGCGCAGATGAACAAGCAGCCGGTGCCGTTGGGTGAGCGGATTGCCGGCATTGGGGAGGCGGCCCACAAAACCTTGTTGCAAACCGAGAAAACTTTGGCGGATATTGAGGCCATGTTCAACCCCAATGCGCCGTTGCACTATCAGATGATGGAGGTGACGCAGGAGTTGTCTGCCACGGCCCGGGTTATGCGTTCTTTTATCGAGCAGTTGCAGACCAAACCGGAATCATTGCTTTTTGGGAAGGACAAATAGCGTATCATGAGGGTATTCAAATTTTTTTCCTGTCGGGTCGGGCTGCTGTTGCCTCTTGTTGTGTGTGCGGGTTGTCTGGCGAGTTCGCCGCCGGTGCGCTATTTTTTGCTGACGCCGATGGCACCCCAGGAAGCTGCTCTGGCGGCGGTCGGGCAGGACAAGGCGTCGATCCTGGTGGAGCCGGTGGAGATTCCCCCGTATCTCAATCGGTTGCAGATTGTCACGCGGAGCAGTGAAAATCATCTTCAGTTGGCGCAGAGTGAGCAGTGGGGTGATTTTTTACAGGAAAACATTTCCCGTGTTTTGTTGGAAAATCTGGCTGCCTTGTTGGGGACGAATCGAATTTTTTCTCCCAAGAGTCTCTCCCAGGGGTCGGCGGCGTTCCGTGTTGCCACCCAGATCAGTCAATTTGAGCAGGGGGCGGATGGCAGGGTTGTGTTGCGGAGTCGCTGGCGTCTGTTGGACAACAAGACGGGCAAGATGCTGCTTGTACGGCAGTCGCACCTGGTGGGTGAGCCGGTTCAGGCGGCTGATTATGATGCCATTGCGGTGGGGATGAGTCGTTTATTGTTGCAATGGAGTCAGGAGATGGCGCGGGAGATGGCGGTGCATTTGCGTTGATTTTTTTAATCTTTTAAACAATTGCAGGGGTCCGGGGACCGTCACGGTCCCCGGTGGGGTGCAGGGGCAAAGCCCCATATACGCTAACATGATGACCACGCCCATGCTTTTTTAATCTTTTCAGACAATTGCAGGGGTCCGGGGACCGTCACGGTCCCCGGTGGGGTGCAGGGGCAAAGCCCCTGCATGTAACGGGCGCGCTTTCACCGAAGCAAATTTCCGCAGGAAATTTGCGCAGCGCGCCCAAAACGCCCCGCAGGGGCACTCCTGGAGGGCGGCAGCCCGACTGAACGCTGGCCAAGTTTGGGAGGGTTTGAAAAAAAAACATTCCTGGCCTCGTGTCAGAAAAAAAACTGAATATCCGGACCTTCTGCTTTCTTATCCAAACATTTTCCGTAACATAACCGTGCGAGTCGGGCTGCCGCCCTCCCAAGGTCGCCCCTGCGGGGCGGTTTTGGGCGCGTTGCGCCCATTTTCTGCGAAAATGGGCTTTGGGAAAACGCGCCGTTCATGCAGGGGCTTTGCCCCTGCACCCCACTGGGGACCGTGACGGTCCCCAGACCCCTGCAATCATTTAA
>PEAG01000044.1 GCA_002753505.1 Magnetococcales bacterium HCHbin5
TGTGCGCATGCTGACGAAAGAAGATGGTCGGAGAGCCGTGTACGGGAAAACCGTACGCACGGTTCGATGAGGGGGTACTGGAAACGGGGCGAAAGCCACCGCGCCTGCACTCTACTCTACCGGAGCCCCTGCATGAAATGCGCGTTTTCCCAAAGCCCATTTTCGCAGAAAATGGGCGCAACGCGCACAAAACCGCCCCGCAGGGGCGACCTTGGGAGGGCGGCAGCCCGACTCGCACGGTTATGTTGTTGAGAATGTTTGGATAAGAAGCCAGAACTTTCGGGCTTTCGGGCTTTCGAGTACTTTCGGCTTTTTGCCCGACATAAGGCCAGGAGTGTTTTTTTCCAACCCCTTTCACATTTGGCCAGCTCTCAGTCGGGCTGCCGCCCTCCAGCAGTGCCCCTGCGGGGCGTTTTGGGCGCGCTGCGCCCATTTGCTGCGCAAATGGGCTTCTGGGAAAGCGCGCCTGTACATGCAGGGGCTTTGCCCCTGCACCCCACCGGGGAGCGTGACGCTCCCCGGACCCCTGCAATCGTTTTAACAGATTAAAAAAATATGGGTATGGTCGTCATCTTGGTGCGTATGGGGCTTTGCCCCTGCACCCCACCGGGGAGCGTGACGCTCCCCGGACCCCTGCAATCGTTTTAACAGATTAAAAAAATATGGGTATGGTCGTCATCTTGGTGCGTATGGGGCTTTGCCCCTGCACCCCACCGGGGAGCGTGACGCTCCCCGGACCCCTGCAACCGCTTTAACAGAAAAAAATGCGGGTATCATTACCTTGTTGGTACATAGGTCGGCCCTCTTGTGGCGACGGCTGTGGGTTGTCGTGCTGTCATGCACCCTGTCCGCCTGCCTGCCACTGTTTTATTCCCGTACCGAACAGGTGCTGGCCATGGCCCGCACCCACGCAGTGCAACCTGTCGTTTTGACGGCCCACGGCTTTTCCCTGCTGGCCCTGCTTAAATCCCCCACCTCACCCGGTCGGCTGCTGGTGGTCTACCTGGAAGGGGACGGCTTTGCCTGGCTGGATCGTCGGCACCTCTCTCCCGACCCGACCCCCAAAAATCCGTTGGTAGTGAAGTTGATGCTGCAGGATCCCTACCCGGCCGTGGCCTACCTGGGACGACCTTGCCAATACCTGGATGCGGCGGTGGAGGGGTGCGACAGCCGGTATTGGTCCTCGCACCGCTATGCAACGGAGGTGGTGACCGCCATGAGCGAAGCCATTGACACCCTGAAGGCGATGGTGCAGGCAGAGCAGGTGGGGCTGGTGGGATACTCGGGGGGCGGAACGGTTGGCGCATTGCTGGCAGCCAGGCGACAGGATGTGACCTGGCTGGTCACGGTGGCAGCCAATCTGGATGTGGCAGCCTGGACAGCGCACCATCAGGTCTCTCCCATGCCCCAATCGTTGAATCCGGTCGATTTTGCTGCGGCACTGGCTGCCGTGCCGCAGATGCACTTTGTGGGTGAGGCGGATCGCCTGGTGCCAGAATCAATCCTGCACTCCTATGGCCACCACCTCCCTGCCCCGCACTCCTTCACGGTGCAAAAGGTGCCTCAGGCGGACCATGTCTGCTGCTGGGTGGCGGATTGGCCCGCATTATTGACACAGATACCGTTTCGACAGTGAAAATAGCGGCAGGATCAAAACAAAGCACAGCCATCCGGTTTACCCTCACCATACCAGTACCCCTGCCGATCCAACCGCCGATAATAGAGCAATACCTGCTCCTCCTCCACGCCATCATGCTGCAAACCCATCCTCTCCAACAGAAGGGCCGCCGCCTCAGCGACAGCCATCTGCCTTTCCCCCTGATCCATGGCAAAATGGATATATTTTAAAATCTGGAATCCATTGAAGGTTTGAAAAAAACGCTTGCGAAAGGCCGACAGCGTGGCCGTATTGGCCCGCAGCTCCGCCAACCGCTCCGGCCACTGCTGAATGGTCAGAAAACGATGCAAAGAGGGGGGCAACCCCGCAAACACCGTCTCCACATGCAGCTGCTCCAGACGACTGAACAACAGACCAAGGGCAGCAAACAGAGCCGGCGCAAACACCAACCCCAGATCCCGACTGCCGGCCAAACCGTCGCTCATCGCCCGCCCGGTTCCGAACGGTACCCGGTGTGACAGGCGTGCCGAAGGAAATACCGTGGTGGTACACAGATCGCTGAAATGACCCAACGGGATAATTTTTTGTAAAAAATAAAAATCCTCCCCGGCTTTGCGTCGGTTCATCCCCCCTTGCCGCCGATAGGGATCTGCCCGTACCGCCATGCTGGAACCCACCGTATGAAAGGCATGGGGAAAACCGCTCCAACGCAATCCATGCAGATAATAGCGCAGATAAAGCTCATACCGAATAATGGCTTGACGATGCGCAGGGGATAAAGTTTCCCAGGGGTGCTCAAAATAGATGGCACAACCCGGACTGTCGGGGTGGGCAGCAAAATGGGTCTGCAAAGCCTCCAAATAGTTGTCTGCCACCACACAATCCGCATCCAGGCAGACAATCACCCCCTCCGTACGCCACCGCCCGGCAAAACGGGTCGCCGCCCAATCCATCCCTGTTTTTCGCGCGGTGCCCACACCCGCCTGCCGGGCCGGCAGGGAGGGTTCATGGAGCAGATAAAACTGGCGGTCATCGCCCTGATGCGCCGCCATCCAATCCCGGGCCGCCACCCATGTCTGCCAGTTGCGTTGCCGTACCGCATCCGGGTCCGTCTCCGAGCCGTTGATGACCACCACCACCTCCACCAGACAGGCTGCCGGCCGACAACGCCACAAGGAGTCCAGCGTGACAAGAAGATCAGGCTCATCATGGCAAGGAATGACAACCACCAATTGCAGAGTGACCATACCCGCTCCCGCATGACGGGGAGAGGTCGGAATGGATGGCTCCATGGAAAAAAAATGACTCCTGCACATTACACGATTGACGTAAGACACCGAAAAACGGTAGCCTATAACCGCCTTTCATGCTAGGCTTAAAGGAAGGTGTTTTGGATTTTAGATGACTGGTCCGTGACGGAAGGGGTCTTTTCCTAAAAAACAACTTGTTCGTTCATCATCCGCATAGGAGAAAAAAACAGTGAAGAAAGCTATTAACGTGTTGGCTTTGGCAGCCCTTTTGGGTGGCGCGGTCATGCTCTCGGCTGGCGATGCGTCGGCTTGGGGTTGGGGCCCGGGTTGG
The DNA here is from genome assembly GCA_002753505.1 of Magnetococcales bacterium HCHbin5. Taxonomy (GTDB): domain Bacteria; phylum Pseudomonadota; class Magnetococcia; order Magnetococcales; family Magnetaquicoccaceae; genus Magnetaquicoccus. Next base: position 3,200 of record PEAG01000044.1, read on the forward strand.
GGCAATAATGGTTGGAACAACAACAACGGCTGGAACAACAACAACGGCTGGAACAACAACAACAACTGGTTGGGCAACGGCAGCGGCAATGGCCGCGCCAATGGCAACTTTGGCTTCAGCATGGGTGGTGATGTTGCGGGTTCCGGCAACGGCTATGGCAACAACGACTGGAACAACAACTGGAACAACAACAACGGTTGGAACAACGGCTGGGGCAACAACGGCTGGGGCAACAACGGTTGGGGTCCCGGTTGGGGTGGTCCCGGTTGGGGTTGGTAGAACCTGTCGGGTTGACTGCTCTGGGACTCTGTTTGGCTTTTCCGTTCCGCAGGAGCAGCACCTGATAGACGCGCCAGGCGTCGCCTAGTGCGTGCGCGTGTTGGTTGGGGGAGGCGTTACGCGCCTCCCCCAATTTTTTTCTGTGGGTAGGATTGCCCCATGTGCGCCAGCAGGATGACCATACCTTCTCTTGCAAGCGTTCAAAAGAGCAAACTGCGCGTTTTTGTTTTTACAAAATGGCATCGACAAGAGAAAGAGAGGGAAGCAGGTCGCCCCTTTATTAGCCGGGTTGATTTATTTTGATCAATGAGAGACAATCCACTGGGCTGCTTTCTCCGCCGGCTTGCCCGGTGCCATTGATACAAAAAGGATAAGGGATGAATCCCGAACCTACCACCCCCAGAGTTTTGATCGTTGACGACGTACCGGCCAACATCAAGGTGTTGCTGCCTACACTCCAACCGGACTTCGATGTTTCCATCGCCACCAATGGTCAACAGGCACTGCAACTTGCCAAAAGTCAACAACCGGACCTGATCCTCCTCGACATTATCATGCCGGATATGGATGGCTACGAAGTCTGCAGGCACTTGAAAGCAGACGAACAGACCAGAGACATTCCAGTAATTTTTATCACCGCCAAGGATGACGAGTCCGACGAGATGACAGGGCTCGAACTGGGTGCGGTGGACTATATTACCAAACCATTCAGCGTGGCCATCGTCCACGCCCGCACCAAAACACACCTGGGACTCAAAAAAGCCAGAGAAAAAATAGAGAAACAAAACAAGGCATTGATTGAGGCCAACAGCCTCAGGGAGGAGGTCAACCGCATCTTGCGGCACGACCTCAAGACCCCACTGAACGCCATCATCGGCTTTTCCGACCTGCTGCTGAACAATAAAAAATGTCCGGCCTGCGATACGGATCATATTCAAATGATCAGCATTATTCGGGAATCGGGCTATCGGTTGCTGGAGATGATCAACAGCTCCCTCGACCTGTACAAAATGGAGCGCGGTACCTACGTTCTGAATCCAAAGCCAGTTGATATTGTTGCTATAATAGGCAAAATTGAACAGGCGTTCCAGGATCGTATCAGCAGAAAAAAACTGCTCATCGTGACCAGAACCGTCGAATCGACCACGGAAAACAGCGGTCAAGAGGAGCCCCTCCTGGTGATGGGAGAGGAGTTGCTCTGCTACTCCCTCCTGGCCAATCTGATCAAGAATGCCATCGAGGCAGCCCCACGTCAGAGTACCCTGACGATTCAATGGGAGAGAGTGGACACGACTGCCCGGATCTCCATCCACAACATGGGTGCCGTTCCGGCAGAGGTGGTGGACCGCTTTTTTGATAAATATGCCACAGCGGGCAAATCGGGTGGTACCGGTTTGGGCACCTATTCCGCCCTGCTGATCGCCAAGGTCCAGCAGGGAACAATCACCATGGATACCTCCGAGGAGGCCGGTACCACCCTCCATATCTCCCTGCCTCTCGGTTGAACCCATGGGCAACCTTCTCCTGAAGGTGGCAGAGGCCACCAAAGATGCCATCATCGTCATTGATGCCGACAGCCGTCTCTTGTTGTGGAACGAAGGGGCTGCAACCCTCTTCGGCTACCAGAAGGAGGAGTGCCTGGGTCAATCTCTCACCCAATTCATGCCGGAACGCTATCAACAACGCCACCTGGATGCCCTGGACCGCATCAAAGCTTCCGGTGTTACCCGTTACGCCGGCAAAACCGTGGAGCTCTATGGCAGACATCGGGATGGCAGGGAGATCCCCATGGAGGCCACTTTGGCCAGCTGGCAGGAAGAGGGGAACTATTTTTTTTCTGCCATCATCCGCGACATTTCCGAACGCATCGCCATGGAGGAGCGGAACGAAAAAATTTACCAGTCTCAAGTTGCCATCAGCACCCTGTTGCAGATTGCCATCCGTCCGCTTGCGCTGCCCGAACTGTTGCAGGAGTCTCTCACCACCATTCTTTCCATCCCCTGGTTGTCTTTGGAGTCGCGCGGGGCCATTTTTTTGCTGGACGAGCAACAGGAACGTCTGATTCTGACCGCCCAACAAAATTTACCCGAGGGGATTTGTACCAGCTGTGCAGTGGTACCCCTGGGCCACTGTCTCTGCGGCGAGGCAGCCCTGACGCGGCAGGTGACCTTTGTCGATCAGGTGAATACGCAAGAGAACAGTTGTGACAAGATTCTCCAGGAAAACCATGGTCACTACAGCATCCCCATTCTGTTCAATGAGCAACTGCTGGGGGTGATCATGGCCTATGTGCCGCCCAACCACAGCAGTATTCCAGAGGAGGAAAAATTTCTCACCACCATCGCCAACACCTTGGCCGGTGTGATCGCCAGAAAAGAGGGGGAGCAGCGTCTGCACCAGGCCAAAGAGGCCGCTGAAACGGCCAGCCGTTACAAAAGCGAATTTTTGGCCACCATCAGCCATGAGGTGCGTACCCCTCTCAACGGCATCATGGGGATGGCTGCCCTGCTGATGGAAAAACGGCTCTCCAGCAAGAAGCTCTTTTACGTCGAGATGATTCGCAAATCAGGGGAAAACCTGTTGAATATTATCAATGATGTGCTCGACCTCTCCAAGATCGAGTCGGGTCATCTGGAACTGGAAGAAAAAATATTTTCGCTGCGTGAAATGCGGGATGAGTTGCGGGATCTTTTTGGTGAGTTGGCCCACAAAAAAGGGTTGCAGCTGCGTACCCGCATCAGCACCGATGTTCCGCCCCTGGTGTTGGGGGATGTCCATCGCATCCGGCAGATACTGGTCAACCTGCTCAGCAACGCCCTCAAATTTACTGAAAAGGGCGAGGTGATGCTGCGGTTGACCAGCAGCACCGATCCCGCCGATCCACAAATTGCCTGGATTGAGTGCCAGGTGGAGGATTCGGGGATTGGCATCACCCCGGAGGTTGCCGAGCGGCTGTTCCAGCCCTTTACCCAGGGCGACGCCTCCACCACCCGCAAATATGGGGGCAGCGGGTTGGGACTGGCCATTTGCCGACAGTTGGCGGAACGGATGCACGGCCAGGTGACACTCAGCAGCACAATCGGCAAAGGCTCCCTGTTTACCTTCAGGGTGCCCCTGAAAAAATCGGTCGCAGCCAAAGAGAGTGCGCCCGAGGGCGTAAAATCAGCGTGGGTCAACCTGTTGCGTCGCGTCAAGGTGTTGGTTGCCGAAGATAACGTGGTCAATCAAAAGCTGTTTCAGATCATGTTGAAAAGTTTTGACATGCAGGTCACCACAGCCGAAAACGGTCATGTCGCACTGGAACTGTTGCAGAAAGAGGCCTACGATCTGGTTCTCATGGATTGTCATATGCCGGAGATGGATGGCATATCGGCCTGTCGTGCCTTCAGGCAGTACGAGCAGGAGGCCCGCAAACCCCGTACGCCCATCATCGCCGTCACTGCCAATGCCATGTTGGGGGAGCGGGAACGCTGCCTGGAGGCCGGCATGGACGACTTTTTGACCAAACCGGTCGCCAAAAGCGATCTGCAGGCACTGCTGCTGCGGCATGTCCGCAAGTCTTGAAGTGGCAGCGACTCCCTCGGGGAAAATCGCCGACGACGAACGGCAACGGCTCAACAGGGCAGCCGTCTGACTCTACTCCCGGTCAAGCCGCAGCGTAACCGGGACAGGTTTTGCCCGGGGGGGTGTCAGCAGCGCGAATCCGCGTTGCTGATAAACTTGCTGAAAACGGGCTCGGCAAACGCATTTTTATACTTTTTTTTCAGCTTTTTATAAAAATTGCATTTTTCGCAGGTGTCGGGCGACTGGGAGCAGACGCACTGTCTGTCGTGTTCGTTCAAGCGACCGATGACAAACACGCAAGCCCGCCCGCCATTTTCACCACCCAGAAAACCATCCGCCAGGGTAAACAGGGGAACCGGGCAGACAACGCCGCGCTTGTTGGCAACCTTGCCACCCGGTTCACGCCCGCACTGATTCTCTTCCCAACAATTTGTCTTCATGACATTGGCCTCACTTACCAAAAGGCTCCCTTTCAACCGGAGCCACCTTATCGGTGGATGTCCCGCAAATTTTATGCCACTGTATTAAATTTGATTAAATTATTGAAAACAAACCAATAGATTGTCTGTTGACCATTTTGTTGCTTTTTTTAACAAGCAACAAAATGGTCTGTTTTCTTGCGGTCGAGAAAAAATGATTAACAATTGCCATGATAACAAACAGATATGCCAACATGCAACATATATTTCTTGTGCAATCTATGTTGCACCCAATCTCTCTGCCAAGCCGGCTGGATGGGCTGTTGCTTTGGGGGTGACTTCCGCGATAAAGCGTTATAGAGTAGCGTTGGTGGGGCGCGTTTGTGTTCCGGCGCAACCGACCTGTCCCTTTGATTCCATTCAGACGGGGATTTTATGCGCATATTTCGCAGTGGTTTGTTGTTGTTGTTATTGTTGTCCAGTGCTGTGGGCGAGGCGGGCTATTTTGAAGAGTTGCTGGCCAAGGTCAAGAATGGGGATGCCAGGACGTTGGAGCTTCTGGTGGAGAAGGCCAGAGGAGGGGATGTGCTGATCCAGTCGGCGTTGGGGATCATGTATCGGGCTGGCAATGGGGTGCCGCAGGATTTCAGGGAGGCTCTCTACTGGTTGCGCAAGGCGGCGGAGCAGCAGAATGCGGCGGCAGAGGCGGCGTTAGGTGCCATGTATGCCAGAGGCGAGGGGGTTTTGCAGGATTACAAGGAGGCGGCGGCCTGGTTGATGCAGGCGGCGGAGCGGGGCAATGCGGAGGCTCTGTCTGATTTGGGGACGGCGTATGCCAAGGGGGAGGGGGTGCCGCAAAGCCATGAGGAGGCGATCTCGTGTTATCAAAAGGCGGCGGATCAGGGCCATAAAGGGGCGCAGTTCAATCTCGGCTTTATGTACCATTATGGCAATGGGGTGCCAAAAAATTACCAGCGGGCGGTCTACTGGTATCAGCAGGCGGCTGAGCAGGGGGAGAGCAATGCGCAGCTCAATTTGGGTTTGATGTATGCCAAGGGCCATGGTATTCCGCAGGATCCGGAGCAGGCCATCTTCTGGTTGCGCAAGGCGGCTGAGCAGAATAATGCGCAGGCTCAGACCAATCTGGGGTTGAGTTATCAGGAGGGGTGGCAGCTTCCCAAGGATTTGGTTGCGGCCCATATGTGGTACAATCTGGCTTCTGCCAATGGTTACCCGGAGGCCAAGCCGCTGTTGGAGGCGTTGACTGGTCAGTTGACGACCGTGGAGGTGGATGAGGCGCAGCGCAGGGCGAGGGAGTGGCTACAGAATCATCCGGTCAAATAGTGCGTTGCAGGTTGAGCGATTGTCATTGTCACCTCCAGGAGATTCCTGTATCGTCTCGGCGTGTGGACGGGGTTGATTGCTCTTGAGGGGAAAGGTGGGCGGGGGATGATGATGCGGAAAACAGGCCTTGCTGTGTTGGCGACTTTTTTGTTGACCCAGTGGGTCGGGTCGGCCTGCGCGGAGCCAGCCGCCAGGAGCGGAACCCCCATTGGTGCCGCGGTGGCGGCGGCCCAGTCCCACTATGCCCTGAACGTCAAGTTGCCTGAGTTTAGCCTGAACGGCATCCTGTTGAAACAGGATCGCAAACAGCCCCAACCGGAAGCCTTCAAGGATCCGGGGTCACGCAAATGCCCGCCCTTTTGTGTGGAGCCTGAGACCGTGCCGGGGGCCACCACCATTCGCCTGGAAGATTTCCCCAAAATGGCGGCTGACATTCAGGCCGACAGAATACGGATTGTCGATATGAGAACCCCGGACTGGTTCCAGAAGGGGACCATCCCGGGGGCCATCAACCTGCCCTACAGCGATCTGACCGGACCGCAGACCAAAGCCAAGGTCCGAATCAAAAAACTGGCGGGAAAGGATATTATCGCCTTTTGCAACGGCTGGTGGTGTGGCCAGAGTCCGACCGGCATCAAGGCGTTGCAGGAGATGCAATATCCCGGAAAAATTTATTATTTCCGAGACGGTAACCAGGGCTGGGCCGATGCGGGTTTACCTTTCACGGAGCCTTGACAGCTCCAATACTCCCCTCTGCGGCCGTGTTGCCCGGGGGGTGGTCGGTCACTGCACAGAGATTCGGTTCATGATCTCCCGTGCCAGCTCTTTGCGGGTTTTGCCTTCGATATCCACCACCCAATCGGCGGCCTGTTGATAGAATGGCAGTCGCCGCCGCATCAGTTCTTCGACGCTCAAGCGGTCGCTCAGAGTCGGACGGGAGGGGTCTCCCTGTACTTTGGCTGCCAGGCGTTCCACCTCTCCGTGCAACCAGATCAGCAGGCCGTTGCGTTTCAACAGAGAGACTTTGCGTTCGCTGAATATCTCCTGTTCCTGGTCGTCCCAATCCACCACCATGCCGCCGCCGGTATCGATGATGATGTCATCCAGTGCGGCCACCTTGCGGGCGACCTCATACTCCATTTCGCGAAACGGTCGCCAATCCCCCTGGCAGGCGGCCACGATGTCCGCGATGGAGCGTCCGCCCTGTTCGTAGGAGATCAGCAGGTCGGTGGACAGAACGGGGCGTTTGCTTAACTGGGCCAGGTGGCGGCTGATGCTGGATTTGCCACAGGCTCGCAGGCCGATCAGGACCAGGTTCATGGGGTCACCGTTGCGGCCCCGCCCAGTTGCCGCCAGAGTTTGAACAGCACCAGCAGCAGGGGGGTGGCGTGCATGCACAGGTCAAAGATGTCGATGGGGCGGGAGAGGGTGCCGCCAGCCAGCATTTTCAGTTTTTCCCACAGGTGGGGTTCAGGCACGAACGGGGCCAGGGCCATCAGCAGTGCGGCCAGCAGCAGGGGGCTCCAGGGTAGTTGGTCGATCCAGTGGGAAAAGGAAGAGAGCATGGACATTGTGGACTCTTGGGTTGGAGGAATAAACCATTGCAGGGGGTCAGTCGCGGCCCCTGAATCTTTCAAGTCTTTTAAAACCATTGCGGGGGTCCGGGGACCGTCACTTTTCTTAATCTTTTAAAGCCATTGCGGGGGTCCGGGGACCGTCACTTTTCTTAATCTTTTAAAGCCATTGCGGGGGTCCGGGGACCGTCACTTTTCTTAATCTTTTAAAACGATTGCAGGGGTCCGGGGACCGTCACGGTCCCCGGTGGGGTGCAGGGGCAAAGCCCCTGCATGTACGGGCGCGCTTTCCCGAAAGCCCATTTGCGCAGCAAATGGGCGCAGCGCGCCCAAAACGCCCCGCAGGGGCACTCCTGGAGGGCGGCAGCCCGACCGAGAGCGGGCAAAAGGTTATTGGGTTTGGAAAAAAAACCGATCCTGGCCTTGTATCAAACAAGAAGCGCAATAGAAGCGCAATAGAAGCGCAATATCCGCAAGTTCTGCTTTCTTATCCAAACATTTTCCATAACATAACCGTGCGAGTCGGGCTGCCGCCCTCCCAAGGTCGCCCCTGCGGGGCGGTTTTGTGCGCGTTGCGCAAATTTTCTGCGAAAATTTGCTTTGGGAAAACGCGCAGTTCATGCAGGGGCTTTGCCCCTGCACCCCACCGGGGACCGTGACGGTCCCCGGACCCCTGCAATGGTTTTAAAAGAGACAGCAACGGGAGCGTATGTTTTAGTGGGCCTCTGCCCAATTACTGCCAACCCCCATCTCCACCTTTAACGGCACACTCAACGCCATCGCCCCCTCCATCGCCTCCCGCACCAAACCTTTTACCCTATCCTCCTCCTCCTCTGCAACCTCCAATACCAACTCATCATGCACCTGCAAAACCATCCGACTCCGCAGATCCGATCGCTTCAACGCCACCTGTAGACGAACCATGGCCATTTTGATCAAATCCGCCGCCGAACCCTGCAACGGCGCATTGATGGCCGTCCGCTCCGCCACCTCCCGCAGGGTGCGATTGCTGCTGCCAATCTCCCGCAGATAACAGCGACGACCCCCAAGGGTCTCCACATAACCCTGCTGACGCGCAAACGCAACGGTCTGCTCCATATGCTCCCGCACCCCCTGATAACGGCTGAAATAACGCTCCATGTAAAGCCGTGCCTCACTGTTGCTGATACCCAACCGCTTGGCCAACCCATAAGGACTCATCCCATACACCAAACCAAAATTGATGGTCTTGGCCATCCGCCGCGCCTCCGGGCTGACCTCCTCCTGCCCCGGAGTGCCAAACAACTCCCTGGCCGTGGCTGCATGAATGTCCTCATCCCTGGCAAACGCCGCACGCAACCCGGCAACATCCCCCAGATGGGCCAACAACCGCAACTCAATCTGACTGTAATCGGCAGACAACAACAACCAACCTGGCGGTGCAACAAAAGCCGCCCGAATGGCACGCCCCGCCTCATGACGCACCGGAATGTTCTGCAAATTGGGGTCCGACGAGGAGAGACGACCCGTCAACGTCGCTGCCTGATTATAATGGGTGTGAACCCGCCCCGTACCAGGATGCACCAGTAAAGGCAACGCATCCGTATAGGTCGATTGCAGCTTGGTCAGCGTACGATAACGCAACACCCGCTCCGGCAACGCATGACCCTGCTCCGCCAACAGGGTCAATACATCCGCATCGGTCGAAAAACCGCTCTTGGTGCGCCGCCCCCCCTTGAGACCCAACTTGCCAAACAAAATTTCCCCCAACTGCTGGGTGGAGTTGACATTGAAAGATTCCCCCGCCAGCACATGAATCTCCTGCACCAACGCCTCCCGCTGCCGGGTGAACTGGGCCGACATGGCTGCCAATGCCTGCCGATCAATGCAGACACCCGCCAACTCCATCTCCCCCAACACCGACACCAACGGCAACTCCACCGTCTGGTAAAGACGCCAAACCGACGCCATCCCCTGCAACGCCGGAGCCATCTTCCGGGCCGCCTCCCAGGCCACCTCCGCATCCTCGCACGCATAGGGGGCCGCCTCCAGCAGAGGCACCTGATCAAAACGCCGCTGGTTTTTGCCCACCCCGGTCACCTCCTTGAAGGTGATGGTGCTGCGCTGCAACTCCTCCATGGCGATGGCATCCAGATTGTGCCGCCGGGAACCCCCATACAACAGATGCGAAAACAGCATGGCATCCATCGCCATGCCCGCCAACCGGATGCCATATTTATGGAGTACCACATACTCATACTTGATGTTTTGCCCGATCTTGGCCCGGTTGACATCCTCCAGCAACGGTTTGAGAGCCGCCAAAGTCGCCCGCAACGGCAACTGGCCACCCGGAGCCGCTTCAGGCGTATGTCCCACCGGCAAATAGAACGCCTGCCGATTGGCCCAGGAAAAGGAGAGACCAACCAACTCCGCCCGCACCGCTTCCAGATGGGTCGTCTCCGTATCCATGGAAAAAAGCGGCTGCGCCGCCAACTCCACCAAGAAGTGCTGAAAACTCTCCCAGTCGGCAATGGTGCGATAGCGACACTCCCCGGTCTCCGCCTGCGGCGTGACTGCCGGGGTGTCGGGGTTGGCCGGGGGAGCCGGTTCGGCAGCCTCAAAACGCAATACCCCCTGTTGGCTCGGTCGGGCCCGGTCCAACTCACGCACCAGGGTGGTAAACTCCATCTCGGTAAACAGGGTGCGCAACTGCGGCCAGTCCGGCTCCTGCCGCCGCGCCTCCTCCAGCGAAAAAGAGAGGGGAACCGCTCGGTCAATGGTGGCCAACCGCAGGGAGAGACGGGCCTGCGCCGCATGCTCTGCCAGATTGCTGCGCCGCTGGGGCTGGGGAACCCGCTCCAGATTGTTCAATAAATTTTCCACATCCCCAAAGGTCTGAATCAGTTGGGCCGCGGTCTTGTCGCCAATCTTGGGAACACCGGGAATATTGTCGGAGCTGTCCCCCGCCAAAGCCAACACCTGAATCACCTTGTCCGGCTCCACCCCCCAACGGGCCACCACCTCCGGAACGCCGATCCACTGCTCCTTGCCCGGATCCCACAGGGTGATCCGGGGCGAGACCAACTGCATCAGATCCTTGTCCCCGGAGACAATCACCACCTCCAGACCCGCCGCCACCCCAACCGTGGCAAAGGTGCCCAGCAGATCGTCCGCCTCGTAGCCGGACAGCTGCAGACAGGGGATCCGATAGGCCTCGACAATGGCGTGAATGATGGGTACCTGCACCCGCAACTCGTCCGGCATGCTTTTGCGGTTGGCTTTATAGTTGGCATCCAGTTGGTGCCGAAAGGTGGGCCCCCTGCCATCAAACACCATCACCAACCGCTCGGGCTGCTGCAACTCCAGCAACCGGCGCAACATTTTGACAAAACCAAAAATGGCATTGGTGGGAAAACCATCCCGGCGAGAAAAGTTGCGCAAGCCATAAAAAGCCCGGTAAAGATAGCCGGAACCATCTACCAAAAACAGACGATCAGCGGCGGGATTGGTCATGGACCGAGTTTCCTGTTGGCAGTACGTGATGACCGAAAAAGGGAAACAATGCCTTGGGTGGATGCATCCCCTGTTGAAAGGGCATCATACACGAAGCACTCTGTCGCCGTCACCGGCAAGAATCTCGGTGTCGGAGCCGTAGCCGCCCGGTCCATGTCCGCCGCATGCGGCAGATCGAGCTTTTTTTTAGACGATTGCATTTTTTTAGTTGCACTATTTTTAAATATTGTGTAACATAAAGAAAATAGTTATGTATATTTTTTATTCCAAGGGTTTGGAGTAACTGCCAGGGTCCAGAGACCGTCCTGGCCCCTGGTAGGGGCGAGGTTTAGTGGCTGAGCACGATGTACGCCTTTCGTCGCCAACCATCAAAATGCTCGGGGGTTGAGATTTGAGGTTTGACATGTGAAAGGAGTAAGGAGAATGAGTACCACCGGTATGTTACACACGCTGCGCCAGGTATTTGGCAACCTGGCTCATCACGGCGGCGGGAGGCCACGGGGGGCACCCCCGGGTGTCGGTCGCTCGAAAAGGGTGGGTGATGCTGACCTGGTTGATGCGTCAAAATATGTTGCGATGCTGATGGAGGCTGTTGACGATCACACCGAGGTGCGTATCTCTTTTGGGAACAGCATCCTGGAGTACAAGAGCCGTTTCCTGCCGGACAGAGAGACGGGGGAGAGCAGGGGTGAGGGGCTCTCCAGTGAATATTTGCGTGACAGAAGTTATATACGGATCGCTCCGACCGATCCGCCGGAGGGGAGTGGGAAAATTCAAGCGGGTCGGACGGCCACGTTGCGTTTTCTGCAAGGGGGTCGGGTCAGCACCTTTCAATCCTCGCTTTTCGATGAGTGTGGTGTGCATGGTTTGACCCGGACCACAGCCAGGAGGGGGGGTGTGGCCCGGACGCCATCCAAACCGGACCGCTTTTTTGTGCGTCAGACTCCTGATGACTTCCTGGTGGAAAACGGTGCGCAGCCCCTCAAGATTATCTTTCCCGATCGGATTGTCCGCCAGCGGTTGCAACGGGGGGCGGTACGGGTCGAGTATTCCGATGCCACGGGTGTAACGCTTCATGTCAAGGGTGAGGGGGGGGGTGTTTTTGAGGCGACGCTTTTGGATGTCAGCACTGGAGGGTGCAGCTTTGTGCCCAATGACGAGGTTTTGCCATCAGAAGGCAGTGCGTTGACGCTTGCCTTTCGCTGGGGTGAAGAGAGGGAGCTTGTGCAGCGGGGTATCCTCTCCAAGGTACACTCCAAGCGGGGGCGGGTGGTTGCGCATGTGGTTTTTCATCCAAAAACCTATGAGAGTATTCGGGAGGTGGGTGAGTTGGTGACCTATATTGAGCGGATTTACCTGCGCACACGGCACAACCGCTCCTCCACTCGATTGGGTGGGGCTGCCTGACCAGGGCTCTTTTGGACGGTCAGGGGCAAGCCCCGTGCGGATGCGCTCAATTACGATCTCCTGTCAAACGATTGCAGGGGTCTGGGGAGCGTCACGTTCCCCAGCTGTATCGCTTTTAAATAATTGCAGGGGTCCGGGGACCGTGACGGTCCCCGGCGGGGTGCAGGGGCAGAGCCCCTGCATGAACGGCGCGTTTTCCCAAAGCCCATTTTCGCAGAAAATGGGCGCAACGCGCCCAAAACCGCCCCGCAGGGGCGACCTTGGGAGGGCGGCAGCCCGACTCGCACGGTTATATTACGGAAAATGTTTGGATAAAAAAGCAGAACGTTCGGATATGCAGTTTTTTTTCTGATACAAGGCCAGGGGTGTTTTTTTTTCAGACCCTCCCAAACTTGGCCAGCTCTCGGTCGGGCTGCCGCCCTCCAGCAGTGCCCCTGCGGGGCGTTTTGGGCGCAGCGCGCCCGTTACATGCAGGGGCTTTGCCCCTGCACCCCACTGGGGACCGTGACGGTCCCCAGGCCCCTGCAATAGTTTGAAAAGATTAGAAAAGCATGGGCGTGGTCATCATGTTGGCGCATATGGGGCTCCGCCCCTGCACCCCACCGGGGAGCGTGACGCTCCCCGGACCCCTGCAATCGTTTTAAAAGATTAAACCGAGAGCGGTTTTTTTCCGTAACCGTTTTAGTCCGATCCCTGTTGCTCCCCATCCAATACCCGCACCAAATCCTCCAACCGGTTGACCGGTAACCGACAGACCAAATTGCGACAGACATAAACCGTCGGTTTGTCATCCAACAGTACCCGACCCGCCAACAAAGGCCAGGCCCGGGTGTCGATCGATGCACCCGGCTCCACCAACGCCAACACCAAACCCGGTATCAAACGACGGCGTACCTCCTGCAAAAAGAGCCGGGTGTCGGGATGGGCGGCCTCGCCCGCCACAATCACCTCCACCGCCGACGCTGGCAAATAATCCCACAAATGCAACAACTCAGGAACGTTGGCCGCCTTTTTGGCCAGGTAGCCGGCCAGATTTTTGCGCAGCTCAACCGCCGCCTGCTCCAAACCCTCCTCCTGGGCAAACAGGGCCAACCGCTGGATCGTAATCAACGCCACCGAATGACCAGCCGGCATGCTGCCATCCTCCAACACCGTGCGGGCCGGAATGGCCGATACCCCCTCCCTGGGCACCAGCTGCAATGAGGCCGCCGCCGCCGACTGAAAACGGTCCAGCATGGCCCGCACCAGATGACGAGCCTGCTCTAAATGCTGAATATCAAAATCGGCCTCGTAGAGATCCAGCAGAGCCTGTGCCAAAAAGGCATAATCGTCCAGAAAAACGGTCTCTCCCAACCGCTCCCCCCGCCGACTGTGACGCAACGACTCCGGCGACGGAAACAGCCGGTTGAGATCCGCCAGACAGTCGTGGGCCGCCGTCAGATAGCCAGGCTCCTGCAACACCGCCGCCGCCCGCGCCAAGGTGGAGATCATCAGACTGTTCCAGGAGGTCAACTGCTTGTCATCCAACAGGGGCGCAGGCCGCCGTTGCCGCGCCGCCAATAACGCCTGCCGACTGTCAGCCAACTCCCGGCGGCTCTGGGGCAGGCTCTCCAACCCCCCCAACAACCGCAACACACTCCGTCCCGCCACCACACCCTCTACCGGATCAAAAAAAAGTTCCAGAAAAGGGGTCGCCTGCCGGGCTCCCAACACAGCGGTGATCTCCTCCTCGCTCCAGGTATAATAGCTGCCCGACTCATCCCCCCGCGCCAACGAGGTGGCAAAACAGCCTCCCGGCAGCCGAAAACGGTCCAACAGGTCCGCCAAAATTTCCCGCACCACCAAGGCATAATGGGGCCGACCGGTCAGTTGAAACCCCTCCAGATAGGCCCGCGCCAACAAGGCGTTGTCATCCAGCATGATCTCAAATCGGGGTACCTGCCAACGACGATCCACCGAAGAGCGATGAAAAGCTCCCCCCAATTGATCCCGAATGCCGCCGGCTCCCATTTGATCCAGGGTCAACAAGGCCAGATCCGCCACCGGACTCGGGCGATGCAGGGCGGCATGACGCAGCAGCAAGGATAACAATAAAGGTTGTGGTGATTTGCTTTCCAGTCCGCCGATGCCACCATACTGCGCATCAAACCGGCTTTGCCAAAAAGTCACCGCCGTCAAACGGGGATCGGCCTCCGCTTCCGTGGCCGTCGTCGGGGCGGTCTCCCGCTGCTCTTTCAACCAAAGGGCCAGTTTTCCCAACCGCTTGAGCAACCGCTCCCGATCCTGCTGCCACTCACTCTGCACGGTGGTCAACACCGCCTTGAAACTGGGCCGATCTTCAATGGCGGTCAGGGGAAAATAGCTGCCCCCATATACCGGTTCCAGGGTCGGGGTGAGCACCATGTTCAACGGCCAACCCCCACTGCCGGTCATGGCGGTTAAAATATGGCTGAAATAGCCATCCAGATCCGGGCGTTCCTCCCGATCCACCAGGATGCTGACATAGTGGGCATTGAGCAGGGCCGCCGTGGCCGGATCCCGGAAACTTTCCTGCCCCATCAGACGGCAGGCATGGCAGGCCGAATAGCCGATGGAGAGCAAGATCAGCTTTTGTTCCCGTTTGGCTCGCGACAGGGCCTCCTCTCCCCAGGGATACCAATCCACCGGGTCGTTGGCGTGTTGCAACAGATAGGGACTGGTGGCCGCGAGCAGGTGATTTTCCGCCCGCGCACTCCCGAGGTTCCACAGCAGACACAGCAGGCTGAACAGAGTCCCCAGCGCGATGCGCAGGGATCGGTTATTCAGCGGCATGGTACAGACGATGGGTAATAAAGAGGGCAATGGTCAACAACACCACCGCCCCGGTTTGATGGGCCGAGGCCAGCGGGGTGGGGACCATCCACAGCAGGGTGCTGATGCCCAGGGTCAGCTGCAGAAAAACCATGCCCAGCAGCAGGTGCGGTGCGCGCCCCATCGCCCGGGCCAACGGCTGCCGTCGTGCAGCCCACCAAAAGGAGACGACCGCCACAAAAACCAGCGTGGCCAACAGACGATGATTCCACTGCACCGTGATCAGATTTTCAAAAATGTTGAGGTACCACGGCTCCATCTGTAAAATGCCCTCTGGAATCCAGACATCGTTCATCAGCGGAAAGGTGTTGAAGGCCATGCCCGCATCCAATCCCGCCACAAAACCACCGGAGAGTATGGTCAAAAAGATCAGGCTGGTCAGCGCGGTGGCCGCGCGGCGAAAACCGTTGCGCGGGGTCGGAGGGTGGACGGTACGTTGACCAAAATGGAGCCCCAGGGCGACCCAGAGCATGTAGGCATACAGCAGGACGGCGATGCCCAGGTGGGCGGTCAGGCGGTAGGGGCTGACGTGGGGATTGTCCACCAGACCGCTTTTGACCATGTACCACCCCATGCCCCCTTGCAGCCCTCCCAGGATAAACATCAGGGCAAACTGCCATGCCAGCGGGCGGTCAATCCGACGACGCAGCAAAAAATAGAGAAAAGGGAGCAGAAAGACCAGACCGGTCAGGCGACCGATCAGGCGATGGATATATTCCAGCCAGAAAATGGCCTTGAAGCCTTCCAGTGTCATGCTCCAATTCATTTTGATAAATTCGGGGGATTGTTGGTAGAGGGTGAACTGCTCTTGCCAATCTGCCGTATTCATGGGGGGAATCCAGCCCATGACGGGGGCCCACTGCACCATGGAGAGACCCGACCCGGTCAGGCGGGTCAAGCCGCCAATGATTACCATGAGCAGAATCAGGGCACAGCAGACAAACAGCCAACGGGCAATGGAGCGCATATCGGCTGGGGGTTCGGGTGATTTATACATGCAGGGGCCCTCCTGTCTCTTGACCAAACGGCAAAAATGACCAACGATAGCGGCCAAGGCACCGCGATTTTGTGCGGGCGGCGGCCACGTTTTTCGTCTGCGACACCCGGTGGAGCGACAATAGCGTGGAATCCGTTTCCATGCAACCATCACCATCACCAGGAACATCATGCAAACCGACTCTTTTGATCTTACCCCTTCGCAAACGGCCTCTCATCGTCTTTCCACTGGTTGGTTGATGCTTGCCCTCTCTGCCCTGGTCGGGGCCGGGTTGGTGGTCATTTTGATTATCCTGGCCCGCACCCCCATCATTCACAACCTGATCCCCTGGACCGGCTCCTTCCGAACCGCCCTGGTGATCCATGTGGATCTCTCCGTTCTGGTCTGGTTTCTCTCCTTTGCCGGTCTGCTGGCCAGTCTGACGCTGGGGGCGCAATCGCCCCTCTGGACCGGGTTGGGCAAAGTGGGGCTGGGTGTGGCCCTGTCGGGTACGCTGATATTGACCCTCTCCCCCTTCCTGGGTGAAGATGCCCCCTTCATGAACAACTATGTGCCGGTATTAAACAATTCGGCCTTTTTCCTGGGGCTTTTCCTGTTTGCGGGGGGGGTGCTCCTGCTGACCTTGTTGACACTGCTCAACCGTCGTCCGGCCAGTGGTCATGGGGAGCTGTCGCTGCGGTTTGGTCTGCTCTCCGCTCTGCTGATTTTGTTGCTGGCCTTGGGTTTGTTGCTTTGGAGCTGGTTCTCTTTGCGGGCGGTGACCCCCCACGACGAACACTATTTCGAGCTGCTCTTTTGGGGGGGTGGTCACCTGTTGCAGTTCACTCATGTGCAATTGCAGATGTTGGCCTGGCTCTGGCTGGGGTCGTTGGCGGTTCTGCCCGGGTTGCCGACGCCCCGTTTGGCCATTTTTCTCTTCACGCTTGGGGCGTTGCCTGCGCTGTTCGGTCCGGTCATCCACTATCTGTATCCGGTGGAGAGTGGGGAGTACCGTTTCGCCTTTACCGATCTGATGATCTACGGGGGGGGGATTGCCTCCATTCCGTTAAGCGTGATGTTGGGGTGGTCCTTGTGGCGTGGGGGGGGAGCGACCACAACCCCGGAGCAGGGCAGTGCCCGGTTGGCGTTGCAGCTCTCTCTGTTGCTTTTCCTGTTTGGCAGTGTCATCGGTGCGATGATTCAGGGCATCAATGTCACCATTCCCGCCCATTATCACGGGGCCATCGGTTCCATCACCTTGGCTTATATGGGGTTGACCTATCACCTGCTGCCCGGTTTTGGTTTTCGGCGGCCCTCTCCCCGTTGGTCCAACATTCAGCTTGTCCTGTACAGTGTGGGTTCCGTGTTGCATGTCATCGGTCTGGCCTGGTCCGGCGGACATAATGTGCCCCGCAAGACGGCCGGTGCCGCACAGGGGTTGCAGACACTGGCCGATAAAATACCCATGTGGGTGATGGGGTTGGGTGGCATGATTGCCGTGCTGGGGGGCATCCTTTTCCTGGTGTTGGCGGTGCGTTCCTTGCGTCAGGGGCGGGTCAGCCGTGTCTGAAGGGGGGGGAGCGCGAAGCACCCCGTGTTTAGAAAATGGAACAACGAAAAGATGTATGCACAGGAGGGGAGTGCGGTGCCAGGGAGGGCACCCTCCTAAATGGCACTATACCGCTTGCCGTCCAAGCCGACATTTAAACGGACCATGTGGCCGCCCTTGTTATACAACGCCACACGTTCCGGCAAGCTCTTGCTGGCTCTGTGCTGGTTGTACAGAAGCTCTGCCTGGGTTGGTTTGGGGCGTTCGATTCGCCGTTCAATCCGGGTTGACCTCTGACCGTTGTAGGCCTTTTTGTAGCGGACAAGCTCCTTCTTATCGACCTTGCGGCCAATTTTTTTCAAAAAGAGCACAACACACCAAACGATCAATGTCCTAATCATACGTCCGACCCCGCCGCTGTCTCCACTGCCTGCCCATCACCAAACACTCCTCTCTGGTTGGCATTTGTTTATCTTTGAAAAAATTGATATTTTGTTGAATTGCCCGTATTTTTCATTATTGAACTTAACAAACACCCGTTCTTTTTATCGGTATATTTTGGATGCGCTTGAGTAAAAAAATGGTCGCCGCACCATTTTTTTGGATTGCGGACGGTGTATGACTTGCGAGTTCCACGCCAATGTGGCGATGGCTACCCTTTCCGGGGAAAGTGTGCTAGACTCGGGACGAGGTTCGGTGTGGCGGTTGGCAGGTCGGTTCATCGAGCAAATATTGACAACACCGTTATAGAGTTGGTCGCTGGAAACCACAATGCAGATGCGTTATAAGATTTTACTGGTTCTTCTTCTGATGTTGCTCCTTCCCAATCTGAGTTTTTTCTCTTTGTTTGCGGTGACGGTACCCAATTTTTCCTTCTTCTCAACGGGCAAGCAGGCAGAGGTTCCTGCAAAGGACTCTGTCCCGTCGGTCAAGGATGCCAATGGCATGGAGTTTGTTCGGATTGAGCCGGGCAAGTTTGTGATGGGGACGGCGTTCGGTTTGGATGTCAGTGCGGATGAGATGCCTCAACATGAGGTGACGATCAGCCGTTCCTTTTATTTGGGTCGTTATGAGGTGACTCAGGCCCAGTGGGAGGCTGTCATGGGCAGCAATCCCAGTGAATTTTCCGGGGCGGACCATCCGGTGGAAAATGTGAGTTGGGAGGAGGTGCAGCGTTTTATTGGCAAGTTGAACGACAAGGCGGGGGGGAAACGGTATCGTCTGCCCACCGAGGCCGAGTGGGAGTATGCTGCCAGGGCCGGGACGACGACATCGCGTTATTGGGGGGAGGCGGTGGATACGATGGAGCGGTATGCCTGGTACACGGAGAATGCGGGCAAGCGGACCCGTGCCGTTGGGCAGTTGCAGCCGAACGGTTGGGGGTTGTATGACATGTTGGGCAATGTGTGGGAGTGGTGTCAGGATTGGTATGGCAGCAAATCTTATGCCGATGGCCCGGTTGTCGATCCCCAGGGGCCGTCGGAGGGGTCTGGTCGGGTGTTGCGGGGTGGCAGTTGGAGCAACTATGCCAGTTTTATCCGTTCCGCTCACCGTTTTGAGTTGAACCCGACCTATCGGCGGCGCAATTTGGGGTTGCGGTTGTTGATGGAAGAGAAGCCATAGTTTGTGTTTCCCTGAAACGATTGCAGGGGTCCGGGGAGCGTCACGCTCCCCGGTGGGGTGCAGGGGCAAAGCCCCTGCTGAACTCCTTTAAACGATTGCAGGGGTCCGGGGAGCGTCACGCTCCCCGGTGGGGTGCAGGGGCAAAGCCCCTGCTGAACTCCTTTAAACGATTGCAGGGGTCCGGGGAGCGTCACGCTCCCCGGTGGGGTGCAGGGGCAAAGCCCCTGCTGAACTGCGCGTTTTCCCAAAGCAAATTTTCGCAGAAAATTTGCGCAACGCGCACAAAACCGCCCCGCAGGGGCGACCTTGGGAGGGCGGCAGCCCGACTCGCACGGTTATGCTACTGATCATGCTTGGGTAAGAAACCAGAGCTTTCGGATATTCAGCTTTTTGCTTGATACAAGGCCAGGAACGGTTTTTTTTCCAAGCCATCCCATATTTTGTACAAGGCCAGGAACGGTTTTTTTTCCAAGCCATCCCATATTTTGTACAAGGCCAGGAACGGTTTTTTTTCCAAACCCAATGACCTTTTGCCCGCTCTCGGTCGGGCTGCCGCCCTCCAGCAGTGCCCCTGCGGGGCGTTTTGGGCGCGCTGCGCCCATTTGCTGCGCAAATGGGCTTCTGGGAAAGCGCGCCCGTTACATGCAGGGGCTTTGCCCCTGCACCCCACCGGGGACCGTGACGGTCCCCGGACCCCTGCAATTGTTTTAAAAGATCAAGAAAAGCATCCGGGGAGCGTGACGCTCCCCGAACCCCTGCAATGGCTTGACAGGTTAACTCACACCTTGACCAGCAGCACCACCGCCTGTGCGGCCACCCCTTCGTTGCGCCCGGTAAACCCCAACCCTTCGGTGGTGGTCGCCTTGATATTGACCTGCTCCGGGCTGATCTGCAAAATACGGGCAATCTCCTGCACCATGGCAGACATGTGCGGAGCCAACTTGGGCCGCTGGCAGATGACGGTGGCATCCAGATTGCCCACCGCCCACTGCCGAACCCGCAAACTTTCATGCACCATTGCCAACAATTCGCGACTGTCAATGCCCCGATAACGGGGGTCGGTATCAGGAAAATGGTGCCCGATGTCCCCCAAACCGGCCCCCCCCAACAGGGCATCCATGATGGCATGGAGCAAAACATCGGCATCGGAATGGCCAAGCAAACCCTGCTCATGGGGAATCTGAACCCCCCCCAAACAGAGCGGACGCCCGGCAACCCAACGATGCACATCAAACCCTTGTCCTACTCGTATCTGCATGGCTCCTCCCTCTGCAAAAGCAACTCTGCCAACATGTAATCCAACGGTTGGGTGATCTTGATATTGTAGGACGCGCCAGGGACAACAACGACAGGCAGAGCCAACCGTTCCAGCAGAGAAGCATCGTCAGTGCCGATAAACCGACTGTCGGCTGCCTGTTGATGGGCGTCAAGAATCTGCTTGAAACGAAACAGTTGTGGTGTCTGTACCCGGTGAATGCCCGCGCGCTCCAAGGTGGCGATCACCGCTCCATCGGCCCGGACCTGCTTGACCGTATCGCTGACCGGCAGGGTGGGAATGATGGCGTCGGCCCGGCTCCGGGCAGCAAACAGCCGGTCCAACAGCTCGACATCCACCAGGGGCCGGGCACCATCATGGATGCCAACCCAGCCATTCTCTGGTAGCTTTAGGCTCCGAAGTGCGTTAAAAACAGAGTGCTGACGCTCGGTACCACCAATCACGGCAGGGGATACTTTGGGCAAGTGGGTCAGCAACGGCTGCATGATCTGTTGCCAAAGTCTCTCCCCTGTGGGCGCAATGACAGGTATGATATGGCTGATCTGGGGATGCCGATGCAGACGGCTCAGGGTATGCCAGAGCAGCGGGCGGTCGAGCAAGGGCAGATATTGCTTGGGCAACGGACCGCCAAACCGCTCCCCCCGGCCGGCCGCCAGGACGATCATCGTGCAAGGTTCCGGCAGCAAAATTTCCTGCCTGGGCTGGGGTGTTGTCATGGGGTGGGCCGCTGGGCTGCCTCCTGTCCGGGTTGCGTCTCTACCCCTGCAAGAGCGTACCGTTGCTTTACGCAGTGGATGCAGGGTGCTAAAAACAGGTATAGTATGAATGTCGGGCTGGCAGTTCCAAGCATAAACGGTCCACCTCACTCATGAAAGGGTTCAACGGAGCCTGGGGATGAAGGAAATACTATTTTGGGGCGCAGTGATCGTCTATTCGATGGCTGCCATCTGGATCACCTATAACCATCTGCGGGGGTTGCGACCCTCGGTTTGGAGCTGGTGGCTGATTCTGGCCGGTTGGTTGATGCAGCTGATTCCATGGGTACGGCATGCCGTGGCGGAACATGGCGTGCTGGATGTCAACCTGAGTGCCTCCCTGGAGCTGACAGCGTTGGCGTTGGGGGCAATCTATCTGCTTTGGTGGCGTCTGCGTCGGCAGGATGCCCGCACGGTTGGTGTGCTGTTGTTGCCGTTGATGGTCTTTACCCTGACCGGCTCCCACCTGCTGCCCGTGGCGCACCCGGCCTTGCGGGTGATCAGTGACCCCATGCTGTTGAGCCATCTGGTACTCTCCCTGTTTGCGTACGGATTGTTCAGCATCTCCGCCATTCTGGCCATGATGGATGCCTTTCAGGAGCATGCCTTGAAGACCAAACATCTGGGGGAGTTGTTCACCCTGTTGCCGCCGTTGGATGCCCTGGAGGAGACCCTGTTTCTGATGGTCTTCATGGGGTTTGTCCTGTTGACGGCCAGCATGGTCACAGGTGGATTCTATGCCTATGCCGAACGGGGTGCAGCCTTCGCCTTTACCCACAAGCAGGTTTTTACCTGGGCCACCTGGTTGGTATTCGGGGTGTTGTTGTTGGGGCGGCACTTTTACGGCTGGCGTGGACGGCGGGCGGTGCGCTTGACATTGTGGGGCTATCTGTTCCTGGCACTGGCCTTTCTGGGTGTAAAATTTGTGACGGAAGTTGTGTTGCGGCGTTAGAACTGTTTGCAGGGGTCCGGGGACCGTCACGGTCCCCGGATGCTTTTCTTGATCTTTTCAAACGATTGCAGGGGTCCGGGGACCGTCACGGTCCCCGGTGGGGTGCAGGGGCAAAGCCCCTGCATGTAACGGGCGCGCTTTCCCAGAAGCCCATTTGCGCAGCAAATGGGCGCAGCGCGCCCAAAACGCCCCGCAGGGGCACTCCTGGAGGGCGGCAGCCCGACCGAGAGCGGGCAAAAGCTCACTTGGCTTGGAAAAAAAACCGATCCTGGCCTTGTATCAAACAAAAATCTGCATATCCGAAGGTTCTGGTTTTTTATCGAAATATTTTCCACGACATAACCGTGCGAGTCGGGCTGCCGCCCTCCCAAGGTCGCCCCTGCGGGGCGGTTTTGGGCGCGTTGCGCCAATTTTCTGCGAAAATTGGCTTTGGGAAAACGCGCCGTTCATGCAGGGGCTCTGCCCCTGCACCCCGCCGGGGACCGTGACGGTCCCCGGACCCCTGCAATCGTTTAAAAGAAGACCGCAATCATGTTAGCGTATATGGGGCTTAAGCCCCTGCACCCCGCCGGGGACCGTGACGGTCCCCGGACCCCTGCAATCGTTTTTGCTTGCACTCCGTCAACCGACGTCGGCGAGCCTGCCTGCCTGCAACAGACCCCGCAAATACTGCCCGGTCCAGGAGCTGGGATGATCGGCGCACTGCTCCGGCGTTCCCTCCATCACAATCCAACCACCCTTGATTCCCCCCTCCGGCCCCAGATCAATAATCCAGTCGGCGGTCTTGATCACATCCAGATTATGCTCAATCACCACCAGGGTGTTGCCCGACTCCACCAACCGCTGCAACACCTCCAACAACTTGCGAATATCCTCAAAATGGAGCCCCGTGGTGGGCTCATCCAATATGTAAAGCGTCCGGCCCGTCGCCCGCTTGGCCAGCTCACGGGCAATCTTGACCCGCTGCGCCTCACCACCAGAGAGCGTGGTGGCCGCCTGACCAATGCGGACATACCCCAACCCCACATCCATCAGCGTGGTCAACTTGCTCTGAATGGCTGGAATCGCCTGAAAAAACGATAACGCCTCCTCCACCGTCAAGTGCAAAATATCCGCTACACTCCGACCCTTGTACCGTATCTCCAACGTCTCCCGGTTGTAACGACTGCCATGGCAAACATCACACTCGACAAAGATGTCCGGCAAAAAATGCATCTCAATCTTGACCAGACCATCCCCCGCACAGGCTTCACAACGACCACCCTTGACATTAAAACTGAAACGACCCGCCGTATACCCCCGCGCCAACGCCTCCGGCACATTCGCCATCAACTCCCGGATCGGCGTGAACAGACCGGTGTAGGTGGCCGGATTGGAACGCGGCGTGCGACCAATGGGCGATTGGTCAATGTGAATCACCTTGTCCAGATGTTCCAACCCCGTCACCCGATCCAATCGCCCCGCCGGCCCGGTCGCCACCGTGTGCTGCAACCGATGCTGCAAGGCCGGCAACAGGGTGTCCAGTATCAGACTCGACTTGCCCGACCCGGACACCCCCGTGACACAGGTAAAAATACCCAGGGGAATCCGAACGTCAATGGAACGCAAATTGTGCGTCGATACCTGCTCCAGCAACAGCTGCTGGGCCGGATTGACAGGACGACGACCGGGCGGAATGGCAATACTGCGTTGGCCGCTTAAATAGTGTCCCGTCAGCGAATCCGGGTGCCGACTGACCTCGGCTGGCGTCCCCTGGGCCACCACGACACCCCCATGCTCCCCCGCCCCCGGCCCCATGTCCACCACAAAATCCGCGCCCCGTATCGCCTCCTCATCATGCTCCACCACCACCACCGTGTTGCCCAGATCCCGCAGATGCAACAAGGTGGCAAACAGACGCTGATTGTCCCGCTGATGGAGACCAATGCTGGGCTCGTCCAGAATATACAACACCCCGGTCAACCCGGAACCAACCTGATTGGCCAACCGAATGCGCTGCCCCTCCCCACCGGAAAGGGTGGCCGCCGCCCGATCCAGACTTAAATAGTCCAACCCCACCGCAATCAAAAAACCCAGCCGTCCCGTCACCTCCTTGAGAATACGGGCCGCAATGGTCTGCTCCCGTGGGGTCAGGGTGACCTGCTCCAGAAACTGCACCACCTCCAGCAACGGCAAACTGGAGAGACTGGCAATGGTGTGGCTGCCAATCCGTACATGCAACGCCTCCTTCCGCAACCGCTGACCATGGCAGACCGGACAGGGCTGAGAGGAGCGATAATGGCCCAACTCCTCCCGCAACTCCTCCGACTCGGTCTCCAGATAACGGCGTTGCAACACAGCCAACACCCCCTCCCAGCTGCGCAAGGCGGAAAAACGCCGCTTGCTCCCCTGATAGTGAAAACGGATCTTTTCGCTCCCCGCCCCCTCCATCACCAACCGCTTGGCCTCGACGGACAGATCCTCCCACGGGGTGTGAATGTCAAAACCAAAATGGGCCGCAACCGCGTAGAGGGTCTCCTGGGCGACATGGGCAGTGGGCTTGGCCCAGGGCGCGATGGCACCCTGGCGAATGGAAAGACGCGGGTTGGGCACCACCCGCTCCTGGTCAAAAAAGGCCCGGGTTCCCAGCCCGTCACACTCCGGACAGGCTCCAAACGGGTTGTTGAAGGAGAACAGGCGCGGCTCAATCTCAGGATAGGAGATGCCGCAGCGAATACAGGCATGCTGGGTGGAAAACAGCAGCTCCTGGACCGGCTCCGATACCACCTGTACCCGTACCACCTGCCCCCGCACCCCGGTTGCCGCCGTGGCCCGGTTGGCAGCCGTTCTCAGGCCCAGATTGTCCAGTACCCCCAGGGCCACCTCCAGCGAATCGGCCAGACGGGATTCAATCCCCGGCTTGATGGCAATCCGGTCAACCAGGGCCTCCAGGGTGTGGGGGACATTTTTGTCCAACGGCGGCAACGACTCCAGGTCGAAGGTTTCACCGTCCAGCAGTACACGGGTAAAGCCTTGTTTTCGCAAGGCATCAATCTCTTTGCGATGCTCCCCCTTGCGGCCACGGATAACGGGGGCCAACAATAACAGCCTGCTCCGCTCCGGCAAGGCCATGAGGGTATCCACCATTTGACTGACCGTCTGGCTGCTGATCGGGTCGCCGCAGCCGTGACAGTGGGGGTGACCGATACGGGCAAACAGCAGGCGCAGATAGTCATGGATTTCGGTGACGGTGCCCACGGTGGAGCGCGGGTTGCGCCCGGTGCTTTTCTGTTCGATGGCGATCGAGGGCGACAGCCCTTCGATGGAGTCCACATCCGGCTTGTTTTGCAAACTCAAGAATTGGCGGGCATAGGCCGACAAGGATTCCACGTAACGGCGTTGCCCCTCTGCCGAGAGGGTATCAAAGGCCAATGAGGATTTGCCCGAACCGGAAACACCGGTGATGACGGTGAGGGCATTTCTGGGTAGCTCCAGCTCCACATTTTTCAGGTTGTGTTCCCGTGCGCCGCGAATCACAATGTTCCGTTCACTCATTCCAAGCCCCTGACCCACTCGAACGAAAAAGGAAAAGCATAGCATGGTTGGCTATATGACCGAAATGGTCCTGGAAGGGCGTCCGGTACTTTGTTTTGGGGGTGGTCAGGTGGCTTTACGCAAACTGACGGGTCTGTTACCCTGCGGGGCTCAGCTCACGGTGGTTGCGCCGGATCTGCATCCCCAGCTGGCAAAGTGGGTGCAGGCGGGACAGATTCAGCATCGGGCCGAGCCCTTCGTCTCTGCGCAGCTGGATCTTTTGCCCAGGCCGGTGTTGGTTTTTGCCGCAACCGGACAGGCCAGCCTCAACCGGGAGATTGCGGCCCAGGCGGCGCAGCGGGGTATGTTGTGCAACTCGTCGGATGATCCGGAGAGCAGTGGTTTTCTGGTGCCGGCTGTGGTGCGGCGGGGGCCGGTGACGGTGGGGGTTTCCACCAGTGGTTGCAGTCCGGCCCTGGCACGACTGCTCAAGGAGCGGTTAAACTTCTGGCTGGAGCCGGGTTGGGCCGGGTTGGCCTCGTTGTTTGGTCTGGTGCGGAATCGGGTCAAGCTGCGGTTGCCAGACCCGGTGGTGCGGCAGCAGTTTTGGCGTGAAACCTGTCTGGCGGTGGCGGCAGAGCGGCGTTTTGAGCGACAGGAAAACGATCATTGGCTGGAGGCGCGTATTGCAGCAGCAGAGAGTCGGCAGGATTCGGGCGTTGCGGTCAGTGGGGATTCTTCCTGAGTCGCTGCAAAATCTTTGCATTCTGCATGAATTTTTTACACAATGTTTTTCACTCCGCAAAGGGGCAATTTTTGGGTATGGCTGCTATATGAATGGGCACACGGAGGATTCCGGCAGCATGGTTGCTGCAGAAGCAGAGTCCGGTGCCGCCTCGCCGCACTCTGTTCGGCAGTTGGTGAAAATCTGCACGGATGGTGCTTGTCGGGGCAATCCGGGACCGGGGGGGTGGGGGGCTCTGTTGGGCTATGGTACGCATGAAAAAACCTTGTCGGGTTATGCGCATCATACCACCAACAATCGCATGGAGATGCTGGCTGTCATTCATGCCCTGGCCGTCTTGAAGCGACCCTGTCGGGTGATAGTGACCACCGATTCCCAGTATGTCAAAAACGGGATCACCCAGTGGATCACCCAGTGGAAAAAGCGTGGTTGGCGCAAGGCGGATGGTCAGGCGGTACTCAATATCGATTTGTGGCAAAGGTTGGATGCGCTGTGTTGTCATCATCAGGTAGAATGGAACTGGGTCAGGGGTCATGCAGGGCATCCAGAAAATGAAATGGTAGACAGGTTGGCGCGGGAGAGCATTCAAAAAGGGTTGGAGGGTGTTCTCGTTCCGGATCCCGCAGGATGATTGTGTCCGTAAGGATGGTATTCACGTAAGCGATGCATGTCTCTGGTGAGGTGTGTATTGAAACAAAGGAGAGACTATGTTTGAAGATCAACTGCAAGCTGTCCAAGAGTTGTTGACCACCAGTGAAAAGTTTCGTCAACTTCATGATCAATATCAGGCCATCAAGTTGGAAATTGAGCAGCATGGTCAGAGTCGGGACCAGTTTGCTCTGGAGCGGATGAAAAAGCAGAAGTTGATGTTGAAGGATCAGATGGCCGTTTTGCTTAATCAGCATACGAGCTGATTCCTGTCAAAAAGTTTATTCCCAAATGCACCAGCCTTGTGGAGCAGACCGGTTGATCGGGTGCTGTCGCAGGGTCCAGGGGGTGTGTCCGAGATGTTTTTGCATCCATATTGACCGAGAAGTGTCAATCCGGGGAATTGTCCGTTCGCCCGGTAGCCTGATCCCCTTGTTGAAGGGCGACCTGACTACAAGAAAC
>PEAG01000176.1 GCA_002753505.1 Magnetococcales bacterium HCHbin5
TTTGCTGGATAGGATCGACTTGCCAGCAAGACCTGCGAAGCGGCGGTCTCAGCCAGTCTCACAGCTCCGGTTGCTCGCTGCGTGATGGGGGGTGGCAGTGGACGAAACGATGATCAAGGCCGCTGGTTCCGAAAACGACGAGGAGGTAACGAACACCCCTTTATTGGCCCTGTATCCATCGAGACTGCCAAAAAATGTGCGGATATCAGCCTCGCTAATCTTGTTGTCCTCAGCGTATCGCTTGACTTGCACATAAACGCGGTCAAGTCCAAGCATATCCTGGTCTATCACTCCGTCAACACCATGGTCGTTTGGTCCACCTTGTACGTACTTGCTGGCAGTTAACGCCTTACCAACAGCGTCGTATGATCCTCCATAACCCATTTTCACCAGTAGGTGTACTGCCAAGCCTTCAAAGAATGACGGGCTTTTCGACTGGATGCGATCCATTAGTTCGGATGCCAAAGAGACATTCAAAAGTTTATAAGCTTCGAGTATTGCTTCGTTTGGAGTAAGTGTTTCTTGTTCGTCACTGGCAAGTTGCGGAGATGGGCCATTGCTTGATTCGTTTGTCACATCTCGCGATTTTCTAAACATGGGAATTGTTTTCAAATACTTAATATCTATTTGTTTTGGATGTGTTTGCAGGGTTTTTTTTCCATCATCGGTTATCTTGAAATGAGCCCTCTTCGTCATTTCTACCAGCCCAGCCATACCCAAATAACTCTTTGCCCAATGGACGCGGTTGGAAAAAACTGTTTGCTTACCTGATTGTATGAGCTGCGACTTTTCTTCGTCTGACAGAGCAAACTCGCTAGCAAGTTTTTCCACAACATCGGAAATTCGCACCTCTCCTTCGCTTGATGCCTGTAGAACCGGTCGCATCAAATCCTGGAAACCCGGAATTGGCATGTTTTTTCTCCATCAAAAGTTAATAATAACCCACAACCTTGGTGATGCTATCATAAACCAACTGGCGGGACAATGCCTTTTGCTGGGTGCAAGTGTTTTGGGTGGTGTCTTTTTTTGACCTGACAGATTGATTGGGTTTGATTAGGTGTAGAACGGGCGCGTTGCGCAAATTTTCTGCGAAAATTTGCTTTGGGAAAACGCGCCGTTCATGCAGGGGCTTTGCCCCTGCACCCCACCGGGGACCGTGACGGTCCCCGGACCCCTGCAATTGTTTAAAAGCAGATCGCAATCACGTTAGCGCATATGGGGCTTTGCCCCTGCACCCCACCGGGGACCGTGACGGTCCCCGGACCCCTGCAATTGTTTAAAAGCAGGGGTGGGTGGCGCGCAACTCGGGTCAAACCGATTCCGGCTGGATGCCCGTCTGTTGGCAAAAGACGCACCCATTGCCCTGGCAAAAGGTACACATGGGTTGCTTGGGTTGCACGGTTGGTGCAGGTTCCTGAAGCGCACGGGCCAGACGGGAAGGGCGCGGCGCAGCCGTTGCCGGGGGGGGCGGAGGCAGGGCCTCTGTCTCCCCCCCCATCAATGCGGCCATATCAACTCCCAGACGGTCAGCCAATTGCTCCAGTTGCTGCCGCTCCTGACCGTCACAGACACCATCGGCAAAGGCGACCGCCAGACAACCCGTGACGATCATCTGGGCCGCCTCTGAACCTGGGGTAATGGGATCAAGCACACGGACAAAAACCTCGTCCTCTTCCAGGAAAGCCTTGATGGCGTACTGTTTAAAGTTTTCCACCAACTCGTCGGCCGGGAAACTGCCCACCACCGGATTGGCGTGATTGTCCAGCACAAAACGGCGAAAACCAGCCAACTCGGCCGGCTTCAGACGACCATCGGCCGCCGCCATCTGACCAAGACAGGCACAAAAAGCCTCCATGACCGGTCGATAATGGACCGCCTTGACCCGGTTGCCCAGGTTCCGAAACCCCTGCAACAACCCGGAGGAGAGAAAAGAGGGAGAAGAGATGGCCAACCGCTTGACTCCAATCGGCTAGCCGATATTGACCCCATAATTTTTCGCCAACGGTCCCAGCCCGCCCGCAAAGCCCTGACCAATGGCCTTGAATTTCCACTCGGCTCCGTAGCGGTAGATCTCACCAAAGATCATGGCAGTCTCCGTGGAAGCCTCTTCGCTCAGATCATAACGGGCAATCTCGGCTCCACCCTCGGCATTGCAAACCCGGATAAAGGCGTTGCGGACCTGACCGAAATTTTGCCGCCGTTGGTCGGCCTCATGGATGGTGACGGTAACGGAAACCTTGTTGACATCTGCCGGCAGGCCGGCCAGATTCAACAAAATTTTCTCATCATCTCCATCCCCGGCTCCGGTGGTGTTATCCCCCTGGTGCTGCACGGCACCGCTGGCACCGGTCTTGTTGTTGTAAAAGATAAAATCTTCGTCGCTGCGTACCTTGTCCGTACTGGCAAGGATAAAAGCCGAAGAATCCAGATCAAAAGGTTGACCGTCGGTGGAGCGGGCATCCCAACCCAAGCCAACCATGATGGCCTTCAGACCCGGAACCTCTTTGGATAATGAAACATTGCCGCCCTTGCTGAGTGATACTGCCATTGTCCAACTCCTTTCAGATTGAATGAGACCTAATACGGACCGCCCTGGACTTTCCCCATGGACCGCTCATCGCCAAGCCATCAATGCCTGCCGGCACGGTCGCTGTCGATAACACACGCGATGTACCGGATTCTACCGCAATGCAACTGCTTTGGAAACCTGAAAAAACAGTTTTTGCAATGCGCACGTTTTCAAGCGATTGCAGGGGTCTGGGGAGCGTCACGCTCCCCGGCGGGGTGCAGGGGCTTAAGCCCCATATGCGCTAACATGATGACCATGCCCATGCTTTTTCTAATCTTTTCAAACGATTGCAGGGGCCTGGGGAGCGTCACGGTCCCCAGTGGGGTGCAGGGGCAAAGCCCCTGCATGAACGGGCGCGCTTTCTCGTAAGCCCATTTGCGCAGCAAATGGGCGCAGCGCGCCCAAAACGCCCCGCAGGGGC
>PEAG01000177.1 GCA_002753505.1 Magnetococcales bacterium HCHbin5
ATTCGGAGTGCATGCGCAACCGTTGGAGATTCTGGATGGACAGGTGGTTTCTTCCACCTGGGTGCGCCGCGAGGTGGAGGCAGGTGATTTTGAATTGGCTGCGCGGCTGTTGGATCGTCCATTCGAGGTTGAGGGTCGGGTGGTGGTTGGTATGCAGCGCGGACGCGGCATGGGTTTTCCGACGGCGAATCTTTTTTTGGAGGGCATGCTGCATCCGCCGCTGGGCGTTTATGTGGCGCGGACCTGTACTGGTGGCTGCTGGTTGCCGGCAGTGGTCAACGTGGGACGCAATCCGACTTTCGGCGAGGTTGCAACCCGTCTGGAGGCGCATCTGCTGGTGGCCGTGTCGGAGACGTTGTATCGCAAGGTGATTCGGGTTCAATTTTTGAAGCGTTTGCGCGCAGAGCGACGTTTTCCGGATATCCAGGCGCTTCAGGCGCAGATCCGGCAGGATGTGGCCGATGCCCGGGCTTTTTTCGCGTCGGAACCGTCGGCCTTGAAGCGTGGCGGATGGTGATCGCTGGCGTCTGGTCCGTACAGGTCCAAGTTAAGAACTTGACAAAGACGACCTGGATATGTAAAAGTGATGGCCTGCAATCAAGGCGGGGTAGCTCAGTCGGTTAGAGCTGCGGATTCATAATCCGTGTGTCGGCGGTTCAAGTCCGCCCCTCGCTACCAAAGAAATCAAGGGGTTAGGGCGCAATCCTAACCCCTTCTTTTTTGGCGCTGTGTCGTATTTGTGTCGTAACTGCGACACAGCCTCGCCGCATCAGCAGCCAGATGCTCCCCACCCAGATGGGCATACCGCTGCACCATCTTGATGTCGCTCCATCCCCCAAGGTAACCGTTCAGGCCAGCAAAGCGGCTCAAGTTGACTGAAATACTTTGACTTCCCGGAATGGCAGCAGTGAGGGTGCCGGTTTGTCCCGCAGGCGAGCATCAACAGCCTCGATCAGAAATGCCAGGACATTGCGTTTCTGTTGGCGACAGGTGGCGGATACCGTCATGATCCGTTCGGCAAAACGGCTGCCTGTCGGGCTGTCCGAACCGAAGCTTCCCTTACGCCAGAGTACGCCATGCCTTACCGCCCGCTCTGCCGCATTGTTGGTCGGTTCCACGCCGGGCACACGGACGAATGTCCACAAGGCTGGTGCCACGGAAAGAATCTTGGTGCACTTCCCTGCCATCTTCGCATCCGAGCAGGCGGCACCTTCCCGCAACAGATCCTCCACGGTCGTTTGAATCCGGGTCATCTCCTCTCGGAACACAACCTCTGCCAGGAGGCCTTCCCGAAATCGATGCCATTTCTCAATAGAGTTGATGCGATGCTTCAAACAAACGCAGACCGATCCGGCCCCCATCGCCGGAACGCTCAGACATCGCTTTGAAATCACGCCGCAAATGCGACCAGCATGCCTGCCGGTTTTCCAACGACCAGGGCGTGTAGGCACTGTATCGGTCGGAAATCAAAATGCCGGCAAATGTACCCAGCAGTGACTTGGCGGCTTCCTGACTGCGATGGGCGTGAATCATGAATACCGTCACCAAACCGCTCAAACTCGTCGCCACCCACAACCACGCCTTCGCGCGTCCTTCGCGCCAGCCTGTCTCATCCACATTCAACGCCGACTGCGCCTGCACATGGCTCAGCACTTCTTCCACCGGAACTTCCAGAGAGTGGCTGACCTTCTTCTTGCAGGCACTCACCGAACCGGTCCCCATCTCCACGCCAAACAGCTCCGACAGCAGGCTGGTGATCTTCCGGCGACTGATCCGATAGACTCCGCTTAACATCGCCACCACGGTAATCAAAACCTCACCAAATACCCCGGTCGGAACTCCGACAGGCCAGTGCCCGATATTGCGTTCCCCGCAACACGAACAGATCAGCTGGTGGATCCGGTACTCTGTTACCTCTGGACGAATCTCTGGCAATTCAAAAACCTGATGCCGTCCGGGTTGCTCGTCCTCTCCCTCCAGTCGCACACCGCATCCTTGACAGATTTCCGGCTTCACCTCCACAACATGGTCCACCTGATCGAGCGGCAACATCTTTCGCCCAACACCCTGATGACCAATCTGCCCGCCACGAGAACGACCCGTCGCTGGCTTTTTGGGCCGCTTCATCGATGGAGGATCCTGCGACGGAGGCTTGGACGAATTGCTGGAGTTCTTCTGCAATCGCTCTTCCAACGTTGCAACCCGTATGAGCAACTCAGCAATCTGCTCTTGCTGCCGCGCAACCAACTCCCGCAGAGACCGGTTCTCCTCTCGAAGTCGCTGATTTTCCTCCCGCAAGCACCGGTTCTCTTCCCGCAGTCGCTGGTTCTCTTCAAGAAGGGCTGTGATGTTCAATCCCATGATGTCGTTCATGGGTAGAAATCTGACTGCCAATAATCATCCTGTCAAGGGGTGATGCCACTTGGTACTGGGGTGAACGGTTACAAGAATGCAAAGTGACATGGCAATTTACAACCGAAACGGCTCGGATCAAATTGGCGCGACTCTACCCGTCAAATCAGCTCTGTTGATCCACTAGCGGGTCCACAGGTTTTGGAGAATGTGGCCGGTAGAGAGAATGGAAACCGCCGATTTCGACTCCCGCGAGTCCGGTTCCGCACCAAGTACGTTTTCAAACCGTCCCGCGTAACCTTTGGAAACATTG
Source organism: Magnetococcales bacterium HCHbin5 (assembly GCA_002753505.1). Lineage (GTDB taxonomy): Bacteria > Pseudomonadota > Magnetococcia > Magnetococcales > Magnetaquicoccaceae > Magnetaquicoccus. Next base: position 2,666 of record PEAG01000177.1, read on the forward strand.
GACTTTTTCGCCCTTATTCAGGCCGCCCGAAATCGCACTTCAGACAACAAGAAAACCCTTCAAAATCAAGATGGTGGAGCAAGTGATACGCCGTCAAACCAATTCTCCGTAACGGACTGTAACGGCCAATTTCCGGCTTGGAGAATCCGTTCGATGTTGCCCTTGCTTACCAGTTGATACAGGGTGCAGCCAACAAAATGATATTCAATGCTTTTTCGTTCCAATCGAACTTTCTTCGGCCCGAAACGAGACACCTGTGGACCCGCCTTTTCGACTCCCGCTTGGGTGGCAATGGACCGCT
>PEAG01000045.1 GCA_002753505.1 Magnetococcales bacterium HCHbin5
AGGAGTGCCCCTGCGGGGCGTTTTGGGCGCGCTGCGCCCATTTGCTGCGCAAATGGGCTTTCGGGAAAGCGCGCCCGTTACATGCAGGGGCTTTGCCCCTGCACCCCACTGGGGACCGTGACGGTCCCCAGGCCCCTGCAATCGTTTGAAAAGATTAGTTTAGAAGGTTGAAAAAAACGCGGTTTCCAAAAAGAGCGAGACAATCTTGGCCCCCTTCCAAAAGCACCCTGTCAATGAAAATATTGGGCATAGAAACCAGTTGTGACGAAACATCGGCCGCGGTTGTCGAACAGGAGATTGTCCATTCCAACGTGGTACAGGGACAGTTGGAACTGCACGCCGCCTACGGAGGGGTGGTGCCGGAGCTGGCCAGCCGGGCCCATATCACCCACATCTCGGCGGTCGTGGCCGCAGCCCTGCGACAAGCCAACTGCGAGGCCCGCGCATTGGATGGCATCGCGGTAACGGTTGGCCCCGGACTGATCGGGGGTCTGCTGGTCGGCTTGACCGTGGCCAAAGGAATGGCCATCGCCATGGCAAAACCCCTGATCGGCATCCATCACATGGAAGGCCACCTGATGAGCCCCTTTTTGCGGGCAGCCCATGAGCCCATGCCAGGCTGCGACTTCCCCTTTGTGGCCCTGCTGGTCTCCGGGGGCCACACCTTGCTGCTGTACGCCCAAAGGTTTGGCCACTATCAACTGCTGGGCCAAACCCGTGACGATGCGGCCGGAGAGGCCTTTGACAAGGGAGCGCGCATGCTGGGCCTCCCCTATCCCGGCGGTCCCTCCATCGCCGCACTGGCCATGGGAGGCGACCCCACCGCCATCCGCTTTCCCCGGGCATGGCTGGACCGGAACCGTTTTGACTTTTCCTTTTCGGGCCTCAAAACCTCGCTGCGCACCCACCTGCTGAACCATCCCCTGGAGACGACACCCCCCCAGGCACAACGGGACCTGGCCGCCTCCTATCAGGAGGCGTTGGTGGATATACTGGCCAGCAAGGCGTTGGCAGCCTGTCGTGAGGTGGGCAGTCAACGGCTGCTGGTCGCCGGCGGTGTGGGTGCCAATCAACGCCTGCGCACACTGCTGCAACAACGGGCAGAGCGCATTCAACTCCTGGTGCCCCCCCTCCCCCTCTGTACCGATAACGGGGCCATGATTGCCCTGGCCGGCCTGCACCGCCTGACCCTGGGCCAACAGAGCGACTGGTCGTTGAATGTTCGCCCGCGCTGGCCCATTGCAGAGTTAAATGATCACTCCTCCTGAAAGGGTTTCCCGATGAATCTTTCCTCCCCCCCATTGCCAACAGTCGCGGTGATCGGTGCCGGCTCCTGGGGCACCGCATTGGCCGCCTTGTTGGCCTCCAAAGGCCCGGTAACACTCTGGTGTCTGGAGCCGGAAGTGGCGGAAGGCATCCAACAAAACCGACGCAACCCCCTCTATGTTGCCGATTTTTTGCTGCCTGAAACCCTGCAGGCTGCAACCGATTTACGCCAAGTGGCGGCTTCGCACCGCATTCTGATCATGGTGGTACCAACCCAATTCACCCGGCGCGTCCTGCGCAGCATGGCAGAGGTCGTCCGCCCCGAAACGCAGTTTGTCTTTGCCAGCAAAGGGGTGGAGGTTGAAACACTGACCCTGATCTCCGACATACATGCCGAAATCTTTGGAGCGGCAGCACTTGATCGCGCCTGCTTTCTCTCCGGCCCCTCCTTTGCGCGAGAGGTGCTGCAAGGACTGCCCACCGCAGTGGCGATTGCCGGCCAGAACGCCGAGTTGGTGCAGCAGATGCAGCGACTGTTTCACACCCCCTTTTTCCGCACCTATGGCAGCAGTGATGTCATCGGCGTCGAATTGGGAGGCGCACTGAAAAATGTGATTGCCCTGGCAGCCGGCCTCAGCGATGGCCTGGGATTTGGCAACGGAGCCCGCGCCGCCCTGCTCACCCGTGGCTTGGTGGAAATTGTCCGCCTGGGCCTCTGCATGGGGGCCATGGCAGAGACCTTTTCTGGCCTCTCCGGCATGGGGGATCTGCTGTTGACCGCCACCTCCACCCTCTCCCGCAACTACACGGTGGGTTGGCGTCTGGGACAGGGAGAGTCGCTGGAACAGATTCAGCATGGCAGCCGGGAGGTGGCCGAAGGGGTCAAAACCACCCTGGGCGTTCGCCATCTGGCGGCAAAAAAAGGAGTGGAGATGCCCATCGCCAACGCTGTTTATGAAATATTATACGAAAACCGGAACCCCCGCGCGGTGGTCAATGCCCTGATGGAACGAGACCTGAAATCCGAATAGCACACGCAACCTTTCCGCACGCCAACCAGACCAACGGTTCTATTTGATTTATGTCAAGTATCGGAAAATATGTCGATACAGCGTGCATTCTTCCTAAAGAAGCTGTCTCTGCAAGCCGATAACAGCACCATGTGGCGGACGGAAACGACTGACAGGAGGAGGTTCGATGAAAAACAGCAGCACCAAGCTCCATGCAGAACAGACAAAGAGAGGCCGGACGGGCGTGCAACCTGCTTTCACAGCGCAGGCGTTCCATCAACGCCATGCCGTGACCTTTGACGCGCACGCATGCAGAGCCGAGTCCGCCTTTTGGAACGGACACCTGAAAACCACGCACAGAGGGTTGCGGTCGTTGACTGAGAAAATTCTCTCCCTCTCCGGCAACAATGTGCAGGGCGTTGAGCGCATCAAGTTTTTGTGCGACCTGAAAACGTTGTCGTTCGATACCTCGGCCTGACCGGTCGGATGCTGCGAGGCAGGGAGCCGCCACACCGCAACGGCCCCTGCCCCCAACCGGCCCCCCTCTTCGCCCTGCCCGGCAGCTGCCGTCGTGTGGTTCAGCGGGAAGCAGGTGGGTTGCCCTCATGGGAGACGGTCCCCCCGCCTGACATGTTCCAGACCTCGTTCAACTCCCGATAGATCAACCCCCTTATCTCTTCCTGGCCCCTGGCGAGCAACAGCAGCGTTTGTTGGGCGTTTTCTGCCATGATTTTGCCTACATCAGCCGCAATATCCGCCTGGGCATTGACAGCCTCCCGTACCGATTTGAGCTTGGCCAACCCTTTGAGTTGCCTGGAACTGACGCTGACAAAAGACTCCGCCGCAGATACCTGTTGCCTGGCAATATCCTTCATGATGCGTTCGTTGAGACTCTGCATGCCGACGATGGAGTCCATCATTTTTTTGGTCACATGAGCGACCTGCTCGGCCACTTTCTTGTCCATCTTGCCACCCCTCGCTCTTGTTGGTATTGATCGTGCTGACATGCCATCGACGACCACCTCTGCATCCTGAATCATGGCCGGTCGGGATGCAATTTTTGCCGCAGTTCCCCTTTTTGCCCAGGCAGTTTTAGCTCCCTCCTGCCATCATTTTTTGCATGGCCGCTGATGAAATGGTGATACGGTAGGCTGAAGAGGATGTGGCCGCCCCGCTGCTCTCCATACTGCGTCGCATCGCTCCCTCCCGCCGCAAGGGGGCACCCATCTCACGATAGGTGGTGTTCTCTCTGTTCTGCTGTTGTAAACGGCTGGCAGAACCAACCATTTGGCTGATGAGGTGATCAGCGATACTGGTAATCTTCACGGGGGGATCCTCTGCTATCAACGCCTTGTTCGACACAATGATCACGGTATTTTTCCGCTGCCACGGCAGCATGTAAAGCAAAGTTTATACCGAATATCAAGATCACAAGAGATCGACTCCTCACACATTATATCCAACTGTTTTGAAACAAAAGCATCCTTGCCACCTGGTTCCATCTCAACGCCGACGGGGATATCAGCAAAATTTTATAAAAAATGCACGCCATTCAACTTGGCTTCAGCTTGCTCTGGTACAGTCGGACCCATGAAGCCCCTGATACAATAATCACCACAGCAGATCCCGGTTGTCATGGCCTTCACCTGCGCCTGAGGGAGTTCTGTCTGCATTTGCATCCATTCATGTCAAGGAGCACAAAATTGAAGAGAGCTATATTTGTCGTGCTGGCACTGTTTGCTTTGGTTGTTGGGCATCCCGCATATTCCTGGGCATCAGCGGCCGGGGGCGGAACGCACCTTGATCTCACCCAAACCAGCGTGGGCTACCTTTCCCTGTTGTTTTTTATCGTTGCCTATCTTTTTGTGATGGCAGAGGAGTTTACCCATTTACGCAAATCCAAGCCGGTCCTGGTGGCCGCCGGGGTGATTTGGGCCATGATTGCCCATATCTATGTAAGCAATGGCATGGTACACGAAGCCGAAGTGGCCGTACGTCATAACATTCTGGAATATGCCGAGCTGTTTCTGTTTTTGCTGGTGGCCATGACCTACATCAATGCCATGGAGGAGCGACAGGTGTTTGAGGCGTTGCGCTCCTGGTTGGTGCGATCCGGTTTCTCTTACCGCAAACTGTTCTGGATGACGGGTCTGCTCGCCTTTTTCATCTCCCCCGTTGCGGACAACCTGACAACCGCCCTGCTGATGTGTGCGGTGATTCTGGCTGTCGGGCGCAGCAATCCCAATTTTGTGGCGTTGTCCTGTATCAATGTCGTGGTGGCGGCCAATGCGGGTGGAGCCTTCAGTCCTTTCGGTGACATCACCACCCTGATGGTCTGGCAAAAAGGTATCGTGCCCTTTGGCACCTTTTTCCTGCTTTTTATCCCTTCTGCCATCAACTGGTTTGTACCAGCGGCCATCATGCATTTTGCCGTCCCTGACAGCAAACCGGAGGCCAGCAGTGAGGTCATTCCCATCAAACGGGGTGGCAAGCGCATCATTGTGGCCTTTCTCCTGACGATTGTCACCGCCGTCAGTTTTCACAATTTTTTGCACCTCCCCCCCATGTTGGGCATGATGTTGGGACTCTCCTATCTTAAGATGCTGGGCTTCTATTTGAAGAAAAGCTACGGCAAAGTGGCGGGCAAGGAGGGAGAAAGACGGATCAAGTACGCCTACGAACAAGATGCCAGCGACCAGAAATTTGATGTGTTCGCCAGCATGGCGCGCGCAGAGTGGGACACGCTGATGTTTTTTTATGGGGTGATTCTGGCTGTGGGTGGTCTGGGCTTTATTGGTTATCTCAGCATGGTTTCCCATACCATGTATGGTGGGTGGGGGGCCACCAACGCCAATATCATGGTGGGTCTGCTTTCCGCCATTGTGGATAATATTCCGGTCATGTTTGCCGTCTTGACGATGAATCCAGAGATGTCGATGGGGCAATGGTTGCTGGTGACGCTGACGGCCGGGGTGGGGGGCAGTCTGCTCTCCATCGGTTCTGCGGCCGGGGTGGCCTTGATGGGGCAGGCGCGGGGCATGTATACCTTTTTCAGCCATCTGAAATGGACACCCGCCATCGCATTGGGATATGCGGCCAGCATTTGGTCTCATTTCCTGATCAATGCGGGACAGTTCAATATCCAGGTGCATCTGCCCTGATCGTATCTCCCCCCGGCAGGGGAGCAACCCTCATGTTCTGAACGATTGCAGGAGACCGGGGACCGTCATGGTCCCCAGGCCCTGCGATTGCCACATGAACCGCTCAAACGCTGCGGGCAAACAGGGTGTACTGAAATTTCTGGATCGCCCCCGATGGGGTCCGATGATCCTCCCAAACCCCTTCCAGCAACTCAAACCCTGTTCCCAGCTCCTGGGCCAGGGATTCATGGGAATAACGACACACCGGCAGGTTGCTGCACTTTTCAGGGCCTTCGAGGGAAAAAGAGGCGATGATAGCCCGACCACCCGGCAACACTGCCCGGCGCATTGTCTCAATGTAGGCCGCACGATCCCGGGCTTCCGTCAAAAAATGAAAGACCGCCCTGTCATGCCACAGCCAGTAGTGAGTGGAAGGTTTCCAAACCGTTACATCGGCACAAATCCACTCAACATGCTCTGCCCGCGCCCCCAATCGTATTTGGGAGATCGCCAACGCTTTGCTGGAAATATCCAACACAGAAAGAGGGCGACCCGGCTCCAACAGGATGTCCACAAGCCGGGAGGTTCCACCCCCCACGTCTATGATGGCCGCCTCCACCATGGGAGCCTCCCGCCGGATCCAGTTGACGGAAACATCCAGCTTTTCCTGAAACCAGCTCAGGCTTGTCTCCTCCTTGCTGGTGTAAACCGTGTCCCAATGAGACTGTCGCGACGAGACGGTCATGGTCCGTTCCCCTCCTGAATGATATGCAATAGAGCCTCCTTCAACTTTGGATCATCCCAGTCACGCTCACCGATCGCCTGAAAGACAATCTTGCCTTCTCTGTTCACCACATAGGAAGTAGGCAAACCCCGTACAAGCCAGTCACGACCGGCTGTATCCTCCTTGTCCAGCAGCAGTGGAAAACTCAGGCCATACTGAAATCCAAAATTTTCTACGTTATTCGCCGACTCCCCCATATTGATGGCAAGGACAACCAACCCTTTGTCAGCAAGCTCTTGCCATAACCGCTCCATGGAGGGCATCTCCTTCAGACAAGGTGGACACCACGTTGCCCAAAAGTTGACCAAAACCACCTTTCCCCGATAGTGGGCAAGCGTATGCAGACGGCCCTCAAAATCTTTCAGCGCAAACTCCTTTGCCATGGGTCGGTTCATGACAGGCAACAGACCATTAAAAGCAAAAGCCTCTTTTCCGGTTACAGTCCAAACCAGCACGACAACAAGAGGTATAAGGCAGCTCAAAACCTTGACGGATGTTTTTCCATATTCATTCATGTGCCGGCCTCAGGAGATGCGCATTGCAAGTGTGTCAAAACCGATTCCAACCTTTTTTCCCCAACGTACCAAACCGCCTTAAGATCAAACGGTGTTCCCGGTGCAAACCCCATGGGCACCATGCCCCAATTGCGATCCCCGGGAGCAAAAATTTGCTGCGTGGGGAAAAGTGCCCAGTAGAAAGCGATTTGAGCCGGTTTGGCAACGTTCATTTTTTCCCATGTTTGCGCCCACTCCTCCCTGAGGGCCAATGGCCGCCACGGACCCTCTGCGGACCGCACCCGCCAAGCCGCCAAATCGATCGATACGGCAGCATCCACCCCGTCGCCATCATGGGTCGCTGCCAGTTTGTGTACACAACCCACCTCAACAATCCGCTTCGCCTCCGCAGCACGGAACCCCCTGGCAAGAAAAAAGGCATGCACAGCATCCAACGGCAATGCCCGCATCGCCAGGGAAAAGCCTCCATCCCGAACAACAGGAAGCTCCTCAGCCCAACAGACAGGGGCGACACCGATGCACAGCAGCACAAAAACAGCCGCACAACCCTCTCCCCTTAACCATGCAGGGAGAGGGCTGCCTGGTGCGCCTGTTGCCGTCGAGCTACTGTTGCGGCTTGCTCTTTCTCTCATTCCGGGAGGCCAGTGAACGATTGTTGATCAGGTCCACGTTTTGCGCAGAAGAGCCCTCCGATGAACCGCTCTTGCCCGGATCTTCGTAGCGATTGGAACCGGACGCTCCGGGAGCGTGTCCATATGCGCCAGGGCCATAGCCGTCGGGACCAGGACCATACGGACCAGGACCATAACCGGGACCATAGGGACCAGGACCATACGGGCCAGGACCATACGGACCAGGACCATAGGGCCCCGGACCATTCCGGTAGTTGGAGTTGTTGAAGAAAGGCATGCTGAAACCATTGCCGTTGTTGCCATTGTTGAAAAACGGCATACTGATGCCGTTGCCATTGTTGCCATTATTGAAAAATGGCATGCTGAAGCTCTCCGCGTGCGCCTTGTCCGCCAATCCCACCGTACTTCCCAACAGCAGAGCAACGACCCACAAGACGCTTTTCTTTTGATTTTTAATCATTATTTTCGGATCCTTTCCGTATCTGTTGCACCCATGGTTGGAATCGCATCGTTGTCCACCGCTGCCAGCAACCCCAGATCCACCCATTCGCTCCACCCCCACCGATCCCCTTCCGTCAAAACCATTTTTTTACAAACACGAAAGCGGCCAGGCAGGGTTTGCGAGCCTTTTGGTCAGGATGGTAATTTCCCCCTCATGACATGTCAAATCGTTTTTGAGGCGAGGAGAAAAAGTCATCAAGTTTATTCAGAATTTTCACCTCTGTCCAACAGAAGGGCCACCTGCTGGATCACCTTCAGGAAATCGCGCTTGTTGATCGGCTTGGTCAGATGATCATTGCAGCCGACGGCCAGACTCTCCCCCTTTTTGTCAGAACCCGCGTGGGCACTCAAGGCCATGATGATCAGAGGTCTGGCAACCCCCTCCTCTTTTTCCCATTGTCGGATGGCTCGTGTGGCAGCGTACCCATCCATATTGGGCATTTCAATATCCATCAGCATCAGGTCAAACGGCTCTTGCTTTACCCGTATCACTGCCTCCATGCCATCGTTGACAAAGTCGACATGATGTGGTGCCTTCTTGAGGTAGGCACGAAACAGAAGTTGGTTTTCCGGTGCATCCTCGGCAATCAGGATGCGCAGTGTTCTGGTTGCGCACTCTGCCGTCTGTTCCGGCAAAACGGCATGGATCATGGAATCCTGTACCGGCTTTGCCGGTAGGGTAAAGAAAAAGCTGCTGCCCTGCCCGAGTTGACTCTGCAACCCGATCTGGCCACCCATCAATTCCACCAATTTCCTGGAAATGGCCAGCCCCAGGCCGGTACCGCCATAACGCCGGGTAATACCGGAATCGGCCTGGGTAAAATGTTCAAAAATATGCTCCGCATGTTCATGCGCAATTCCGATCCCGCTATCGACCACACGGAACAGCAAGGTTTTGGGTTGCTGGGGATGGGGCAGCAACCGGACAGAGACCGTGCCGTGCTGGGTAAATTTGATGGCATTACCCAGCAGGTTGATGAGAACCTGGCGCACCAACCCCTCATCACCCAACACCTTGTCTGGTATCTCCGGGTCCACCTCTACCAGCAACTCAAGCCCCTTTTCTGCGGCCGCCATCCACAGCAAGCCGGCCGTTTCGTCCACAACATGGCGGGGAGAGAACGGCAGCGCGGCCACGGCAATCCGACCGGACTCGATACGTGAAAAATCAAGCACATCGTTTATTACCCCCATCAGAGCCCTGCCCGACCGCTGCATGGTTTGAACAAGGCGTTGTTGCTCTGCATCCAGCTCCGTTTCCAGCAACACATCCGACATGCCCAACACAACGTTCATCGGGGTGCGTATCTCATGGCTCATGGCGGCCAAAAAGGCGGATTTGGCCTTGTTGGCACTCTCGGCACTCTCCTTGGCAGCGCGCAATGCGGCCTCAGCCAACCGTCGCTGATCGGCCATCTGCAGAAAGGCCCGAATCAAATCCCCGATCTCGTCCTGTCGATATTGGGCATGCAGGGAGAGATCATAGTGGCCCCGGGCGACATCGGTGGAGGCCATGCCCAGTGCCCGGATGGGGCGAACAATGGCGACAAACAGCGACAAAGCCGCCACTCCACTGACCACGATCAGCAACAGACAGAGCCACAGGGTTATCCTGGAAAGCATATCCACGGTATCGGTAAGGTTTTCCCGATGTTCAACCAGCTCATCCATCTCCTTGTCGATGGCCTGCTTGATCAAAGATTCAAGCTGGTGATTGACCACCTCAAAAGCCCGTTCCGTACGGGACAGATCCCCATTCTTGACGGAATCCTGCGGCTTCAACAACTCCTCGCTGATCTGAATCAGGGTTCTACCATGGGCATGAATGGCCTCCAGGAAATATTTTTCCTCTGGAAAATAGCGATCCACCAGTTCCCGGTAGTCGTGCAACTGTTGCTGCAGGGTGGCAACCACCTCCTGAAGTTCTGCGATTTCATGCCGCAAATCGAACCGATCTCCCGGGGGCTGCAGAGAGTCCTCCACAACCTCGCCAAAAACGTGTCGGATCAGCAGGATACGGTTGGTGGCCGCAAACAGATTGAGGGCCATGCCATGCAGGTCTGAAAGCTTCCGCGCCACCGGCACGGTTTGCAGTTCCAGCATGTCCCAGTTGTTTTTCAGGCTGTAGGTCAAGTATTCAAAGGCAACGGTGGTGGCAATCAAAAAGAGGGTGATCAATATCTGTAAAAATATGATTTTACTGCGAATTTTCATGCATCATCCCCTTGCACCCCCGAAAAAGCGCGTGCCACCCTATCGGCATTTTTCCGGCCATCACACGAGCCGGCATGGAAATGGCCGTGATTCCATCCGTCGATTCTGGAATCGTCTCCCCTATTCTCTACGATACCACTCCCAAAGAATAGGCCAACAGACCGGTCCACAGCAAAAAAATTATGCCTGCAAGGTTTCGCAGCCATACCAGCCCGATCAATCCGTTCAAGGGAAACACGGCACGACCCGCTCCATGGATGGCCAGGGTAAGGAGTATGAGTGCCAGCGCAAATCCCTGCCAGGCCGCCACGACATCCAGATCGGGATAGAGAATGTGCCACTCTGTTGTCCAAAACAATTGCGGGTAATAGTGCGCCCAGGAGGCGATGATTGCCAGCGGAAGCGACAACCAGCGTCGGGAGTGCTCCCAATGGCCGCCCTGGAGGGTAATGCGCCACTGCTCCTGCTCGCTCCTGTCCTGACTCCGGGGCAGAGGTTGCAGATACAACAGCGGCCAATAGAGCCAAAGGGTGGATTTCAAGCTCCATCGATAAAGAATGGCGGGCAGAAAAAAACAGCAAAAGGCCAGCAGACCAAAGAGCCTTTTCATCACCCCACGGGAGTGGATCACCGTTTGAATCTCCACCCAGGAGAGGGCACGGGTTTGCAGGCTCAAGCCCGGTACCAGCTCTGGCGGATGTCTGCCATCCAGCACCCATACAATGCGCCGCCAGTTGTCCGGCATGGCCAGCAGGCCCTGCCAGGGGTGGCAGAGGGTTGCCAGCAGACGCACGCCCAGGGAGCGCAGCCAGATGCCCACAATCCAGGGCAGCCCGGCCAACAGGATGGCCACGGCCAACTCCCCTTCCCCGGCCACCGCTCCCATCCACATGATGGCGATCAGTGCGGCTGCCATGCCCATCAGGGTAACCGCCAAGGCCCAGGCAAAGGCCAACTCCACCACGCCGGCCCGGGCGGCTCCCACCGCCAGGGCAAAGGCCACCGTCAACGCCACCACCACCGAACCCACCATGGCTCCGGCCACCGCAATGGCCATGGCGATCCACATGGCCACCAGACCCACTGCGGTTGCCCGCAAAAACAGGGCCCATTGGCTGTAGTGGGGCAACAACCGTTCCGCCAACAGGGAGGTGAACAGCGTGGTCACGCCGACAATGAGGGGGAGCAGTATGGCCCAGAATCGGATCGGGGTTCCCAGGGGGGTGATTTTGGTCTTGTCTGCCAGGTAGGCGGCGAACCAACGTGCGCCTTTCGTGGTCGATGCCGGGGAGCGCAGCAACAGCAGGGGGGCTATCCCCAACGGAAGGGTGATGGGCCAATGGGTATGAAAATAGCCCGCCACTCCCCAACACAGCAGGGTTGCCCACACCGTCTCCAGCAGAGCCAACCAGGAGGGTTCTCCGCGAACGACCGACTCAGGGCTGGAAAACAGGCGCATGGCAGATGACTATTTTCGATATTCCCTGGCGGGCACACCCACCACCTTGGCACCGTTGGGCACATCCCGAATGACGACCGCACCGGCTCCCACACAGGCATGGGCCCCGATTTTGACCCCTTGAATCACGGTCGCCCCGGCACCAATATGCGCCCCCTCTCCCACCCAGACATGGCCGCACAGCAGGGCACCGGTCGCTACATGGACATGAGGTTGGATCAGACAGTCATGTTCCACCACAGCCCGGGTATTGATCAGGACATTTTCTCCCAACTGACAGCCCGCCTGGAGTATTGCCCCTGCCATCACCTGTACCCCGGCCCCCAGGTTGGCAGAGTCTGCAATCCAGGCCGATGGGTGGCATAAGGTGGCAAAATCATATCCCTGGCTGCGAAATTTCAGGTACAGTTCCCGCCGCCGTGCGGTGTTGGCGACCGAGCCCAGCCCGTTGAGCAGTTGAATGCCCTGGGGAAACTGGATGGAGAGGTAGAGATCATCTTCCAGCATGGGCACCTGCCACTGGGTCATATCCGGCAGGTTGGGGTCGGGGTCAAACATGCCGACCAGTCGATCTTTCCAGCCCAATCCTTGCAGGATGGAGAGCAATACCCGTCCATGACCGCCACAACCCAATAAAATCCATTGTATTGGCATCCTAGTCACCCCCTCTAAGCACGATAAACAACTTTTATTTTCCTGTTCTTTTAAACAATTGCAGGGGTCCGGGGAGCGTCACGCTCCCCGGTACATGCAGGGGCAAAGCCCCATATGCGCCAACATGATGACCATACCCATGCTTTTCTAATCTTTTCAAACGATTGCAGGGGTCCGGGGAGCGTCACGCTCCCCGGTACATGCAGGGGCAAAGCCCCTGCATGTACCGGGCGCGCTTTTACCGAAGCAAATTTTCGCAGAAAATTTGCGCAGCGCGCCCAAAACGCCCCGCAGGGGCACTCCTGGAGGGCGGCAGCCCGACCGAGAGCGGGCCAAACTGGGGTATGGCTTGGAGAAAAAACACTCCTGGCCTTGTGTCAAACAAAAATCTGCATATCCACAAGTTCTGCTTTCTTGTCCAAACATTTTCCGTAACATAACCGTGCGCGTCGGGCTGCCGCCCTCCCAAGGTCGCCCCTGCGGGGCGGTTTTGGGCGCGTTGCGCCCATTTTCTGCGAAAATGGGCTTCGGGAAAACGCGCCGTTCATGCAGGGGCTTTGCCCCTGCACCCCACCGGGGAGCGTGACGCTCCCCGGACCCCTGCAATCGTTTAAAGGAAGACCGCAATCCTGTTAGCGCATATAGGGCTCCGCCCCTGCACCCCACCGGGGAGCGTGACGCTCCCCGGACCCCTGCAATCGTTTAAAGGAAGACAGCAATCCTGTTAGCGCATATAGGGCTCCGCCCCTGCACCCCACCGGGGAGCGTGACGCTCCCCGGACCCCTGCAATCGTTTAACAGTTTGGAATCTGCCCGACCCTGTTTTCAATCATTGAACCCGCCGTTTGACCGCTGCAATCACCTGGGCCTGATCCGCCTCCGTCAAGCCCGTGGAACTGGGCAGGGTCAAAATGCGAAACCAAATCCCGTCACTCACCCCCTGCGCCGTGCTGGGGGCCTGCCGATAGGGCAACTGCTGATGGATGGGTTTCCAGAAGGAGCGCACCGCAACCCCATCCTGACGCAATCCTGCCAACAACCGCTCCATTCCATCCTGGTCCACCCCCTCCACCACCACCCCTGAAAACCAGCAGGCACTCTGATACCCCGCTGGAGCAGGAAAAAATGCCAGACGATCACACCCTTGCAACGCCGCCTCATAGCGGGCCCGAATCTGCCGCTTGGCCTCCACAAAAGCCGCCAGACGCTCCAACTGGGCACACCCCACCGCCGCCTGCACATTGGTCATGCGATAGTTGAAACCGATCGCATCATGATCATAGGCCTCCCCCGGTCGCGCCGTGGTGGAGAGATGACGCACCCGCTCCAGCAAAGAACCCGCCCCCACCACCGCCCCACCCCCCCCGGTGGTGACCGTCTTGTTGCCGTTGAAAGAAAAAACGGTTAGATCCGCCCCCAACGCCGCCACCGGCTGACCCTGGACCGTCGCCCCCAACGCGGCCGCCGCATCCGCCACCACCGGCAAACCATGGGCTTTGGCCAGGGCCACGATGCGCCCCATGTCAGCCGGCAACCCCAGGGTATACACCGGCAACACCGCCGCAACCCGCCGCCCCGTCGCCCGGTGGATGCAACGCCCCCCCTGCATCACGGTCTCATGTTGCAACACCTGCTCCAACAGCCCGGCATCCAGGGTCCAACGGTCGGCTGCAATATCCAGCAGCCACGGCATCGCCCCACAATAGGCGATGGCATTGGCACTGGCGATAAAGGTCAACGAAGGCAAAATCACCAGATCATCCCGTCCCACCCCCACCGCCGTCAACGCGACATGCAGACCCGCCGTGCCACTGGCGGTGGCCACTGCCTGGGGTGCCCCGGCCGCACGGGCAACCGCCGTCTCAAACCGGGTCACAAACGGCCCAACCGACGAGACAAAGCCGGAATCGATACACTCTTGCAGATAGCGTCCCTCATTGCCGCTCAGATCCGGCACCGCCAGCGGAATCATGACGCGACCCCGTCCGGTTCCGGCGGCGACAACTGCTGCAAAAACAGCTGTGCCGCCTTGTTGCCGGAATCCATTTGCAATATCTCTGCAAAAAGCTGGCGCGCCGCGGCCTGATCTCCCAGATCGTTATAGAGTTTGCCCAGCTTGATCATGGTGATCAGATCACCCTTGACCAGTTTGAGATAGCCCCGATATACATTGCACGCCTCTTCCCGCTGGCCGCTCAAACGCAGCACATCCCCATAGTGGGGAATGTGCAACGGCGAACGCTCGGCCAGCGACTTGGCAATCGGCAGGGCTGCCACCAGATCCACCCGTTGCAAAGCCATGGTGAACAGCCGTTGCAACGCATCGGTCAACAAAAAAGGCGAGCTGATCTGCCGGAAACAGGCCTCCGCCTGCGCCACCTCCCCCTCCAGCTCCGCCACCAACCCCTGGATCAACAGAATATTTTGTCTCTTGTGGGTAGTGGCCTCGGAGGCCGCCTGCTCCCCGCTCATGGACTCGGCAGCACTCTTTTCCAACCCCTGCGCATAGGCCAACAGGCGGGCTGCATCCTTCTGACGAAACAGATTCAATATCTTGGCACGGGTTGCCTGGGGGGTCGCCATGCTTTGCAGCAGATAGGCCTTGTAATCGGTTTCGGTCGCCTCCAACGACTGCTGAAAACGGTCCAATAGCCCCTGCAGGCTGCTCCGCACCCCCTCTGGAAAGCCCTCCAGCCCCTCCCCCCGGCGATCGAGAAAAACCTGCACCCGACCGGGTTGGTTATCCTTGTCCCACTGGCTGATCAGGCTTTTCAGGGTCGGCCTGGGCCGCTCCTCTTCCATCCGGGAGCGCAACCGTTGGCGCACATCATCCAACAGACGGACCAATGCGCTCGCACTCTCCCGGTAAATTTGATAATAGCGTCGACCCGCCTCCTCGATCTCCTGATCGGTCCACTCCCGATCCTTGTCCGGGCGGGACAGTTTTAAAAATTCCGCCATTCCCCACCGTTTGACCAGCACAGAGGGGAGGCGATGCACCTCGTCCAACTGTTTTTCAATCTCATCCATCCGCAACTTGTATTTGTAATCGGGTGGACGCCCCTTGCGACCAAAAAAGCGGTCGTTGCACTCGATGGCCTCGGTGGTGAGGCGCATCACCTGCTGCACCTCACCCCGAACCCGCAGCAACTCCGCCATCACCGCCTCATGGTGACGCAGGCGGTTGGCGGCCGTGTCCGGGGGCAGCACCGCCTGCACCGTCGCCCAGGCGGAAACCGGCTCCGACTCCAGTTGCAGACTCTCCCAGGGGAGATGTTCCACCCGGGCTATTTTGGCCGCGCCCGGGGCGGGGTTGATCAAGCGGCAGCCCCGCTTGGCTGCATAGGCCGCCAGCAACTCCAGGCTGGGAATGGCACTCAGAAAATCATAGCGGCTCTCCGCCTGCCAACCGCCATTGGTCTCCACCCACAGCTCCACCGGAGCGGTAAATGGGCCGGCTTTGCGCTCTTCACTCCCTTCGGTATGGGTGAAACCATCCTTGTCAAAGCAGAGATCCAAGCCGGCCAAAATGATCTGCGAAAAACCCAACTCAATGGCCATCCCCAAAGCCTGATGGCCAACCGTGATACCGGGAAAGGAGAGTGGCCGGCCGGGATTCAAACCGCTCTCCCAGGGAAACAGCGGTCCCATGTAGACGCTGCGGCCCCGCCACTGGCTCAACAATTGCGGGTTGAGATGATAGACATTGAACAGCAGAGACTCCGACCAGTGGGCCAGCATGGATTTGCTCTGGTGAAAAATAATATCATGGGGGTCGATGGCGAAAAAAAAGTCGGCCCGAATGCCGGCACGCGCCAACAGATCCGCCACCCGCGACACCGCCAGCACCACCAACTGGTGCCGATGCGCCCTCACCCACGGCAGACTCTCTTTCAGAGAGGGTCCACCCGCCAGCAGAATGGCGGTCTTGCCCTGGAACAGACCGATCAGACATTCGGCCGCAACGGCATTTTCCGCCAGATTTTCCAACCCCTTCACCATGAAAATTCGCGAGCCGACCTCCCGGTTGACCAGGGTTTGATACTGGCTGATCTGCTCCTCGAACCGTCTCCAGGTATTAAAATAGTCCTCAAAAAAACCGTCCAATACCGCCAGGGATTGAATCCGCTGCACCGCGCCCAGATAACAGTAGTCCCGCAGCGAAAGCTCCGTTTCCGCCACTGTCAGCCAATCGTCGGGTGAACACAGGGTAACCGCCGCCGGCAACTCGGTGGGAAAATCGGCCTCGGCCCGCAGATAGGCGACCAGTTCGGGATATTCAATAAACAGATAGCGGGAACCCTCTGCCAGACCGCTCTCCAGCAGCCAGTGCAGCAGTCGGCCACCATCCGTTCCCACAATCAGATAGAGGCTCTCCTTTTTTTGCAGTGCCTTATCGAAATGGTGACGGTAAAAACTGTCTGCCCCCGACAGGGAAAATATTTCCTGGTTGAGGGCGGGCAGATACAATTCACCAAAAGCATTTTGCAAAACGGGACCAAAATCCATGCGGCGGTTCTCCACGGCGGTTTCAACAACATTCAACCTGCGACAGGGCGGCTTTTTGGGGCTGCCGATCATCGGGTCTTGTCGCAGACTGTTGGAATCTGTCAAAGTAAACCCCACAAGTACGACCGGTAACGGCGTCGGCATCAGGGTAACACCCCCCTGGCTACTGGGTTTTTTGATAGACACATGACAGACTTGAACAGATATTTGCAGGCACAACTGGCTGAAGCCATTCGACTGCACCAAACGGGCCAGATTCAACAGGCCGTTGTACTCCATCAGGCCCTATTGAAGCAATTTCCCGGCCATCCGCAAATTCTCCATCTGCTCGGGCTGGCCCAGCAGGATTTGGGAGATCTGCGGGGTGCCATGACCCTGCTCAGCCAGGCCGTGGCCCGAGAGCCAACCAATGCAACCTTCATCCTGGCCCTGGGCATCGTTCTGAAAGAGCTGGGTCACAGCCGGGCAGCTCTGGAACGGTTCCGGGATGCCGCGCACCAGCAGCCAACAAACCCGGATAGCTGTTTTCATCTGGGGGATGCCCATATGGATCTGGGCGAGGCGGCTGCAGCCATTGAACCCTTTCGGACGGCCATCCGGTTGCGCCCCGGTTTCAAAGAGGCCTGGATCAACCTGGGGCTCTGTTTGAAAGCCTGCGGGGCGTTGTCGGAGGCGTTGCTCTGTTTTCAGGAGGTGGTGCGCCAGCATCCCGACAGCATTGAGGGTCATCTGAACCTGGGGCTGACCCAGCTGCTCATGGGTGATTATGACAACGGCTGGCAAGAGTATGAGTGGCGGCTCCGATTCGAAGGCGAAGCGGCCTGCATACAGATGCCCGATCTGCTGCACACCCCCCAGCCCCCCCGCCGCTGGGAGGGGTCATCCCTGGCCGGCAAAACCCTGCTGGTCGTCGGCGAGCAGGGGTTTGGCGATACGTTGCAGTTTGTCCGCTATCTGCCCGGCTTGAAAGCGGCTGGTGCGCGTATCCTGCTTACCTCTCCCCGCCCCTTGATCCCGTTGCTGCGCACCATGGCAGCCATCGACCACCTCAGCACCCCGCAGACCGTTACCGCAGTCGGGCCGATTGACTATTATTGCCCCCTTCTCTCACTCCCCCTGGCCCTGCAGACCCGGTGGGACACCATTCCATCCCAGGTGCCCTATCTGCAGGCCGACCCGGCTTTGGCAGCCCACTGGAAACAACGGCTCGGCAACGACCAAACCTTTCGTGTCGGCCTGGTCTGGCAGGGCAAACCTTTGCACCAGAACGATCCCCTGCGCCGCCGCTCCTGCCCCCCGAAAGCGTGGGCTCCGTTGGGCTCCGTTGCAGGGGTCACCTGGGTCAGCCTGCAAAAAAGAGAAGCAACGGCAGACCCCCTGCCGCTGCCCGCCGGAATGGCGTGGATCGACCTCAACCCGGCGTTGACCGATTTTGGCCAGACAGCGGCCATCCTGACCACACTGGACCTGCTGATCAGCATCGACACCTCCGTCGCCCACCTGGCGGGGGCGTTGGGCAAGCCGGTCTGGATTTTGTTGCCCTTTGCCCCCGACTGGCGTTGGTCTCTCGACCCGGACCGAACCCCGTGGTATCCTACCGCACGCTTGTTTCGGCAAACAACGCCCAACTGCTGGCAAGATCCGATCCACCGCATCGTCGAGGCCCTGCCCCTGTTTATGCACGGACACAAGGAGACCCCATGAGTCATCCATCGCCAACGGACCATGAACACCTGATGCAGGCCATTCGCCACTACAATGAAGGGGATCTGGCCAGTGCCGGGCGGCTGGCACAGGCGTTGTACGCCCTGAATCCCCAAAATGCCGAGGCCATCCATCTGCTGGGGCTGATCGCCAGTCGCAGCGAACGGCTGGATCTGGCGGCCAGGCTGCTCTCCCTGGCCATCGACCTGAAACCCCAACAACCCCAGTATCGTCTGCACCTGGGAGAGCTTTATGGCAAACTGGGCAACCAGGAGGCCGCAGAGGCGCAATATCGGCAAGCCATCCGTCTCAAGCCGGATTTGATCCATGCCCACGTCAATCTGGGCAACCTGTTTTTTGCCCAGGATGACTACGAGCAGGCCAAGGCGGCCTACCAGACCGCCATCCGCCTGGAACCAAAAACCTACGCAGCCTGCTATAACATGGGCATTATCGCCCAGGAAGAGGGCGACCATGACAGCGCATTGGAATTTTTTGCGCAGGCGTTGCAGTCACTGCCCGATTCTGCCCTGACCCACACCGCCCGCGCCTTCTCACTGTTGACACTGGGTCGATTCCAGGAGGGCTGGTCTGCCTATGAGTGGCGTTGGCGGTTGCCCAACAACGCCCCGCGCCGCTGTGAACAGCCCCTCTGGGACGGCTCCGATCCCAAAGGCAAACGGATCTACCTCTATACAGAACAGGGGTTTGGGGACGCGCTGCTCTTTGTGCGCTATCTCAAACGGCTCCGCGAACGGGGCGGGTTCGTGATTCTCGAGTGCAAACCGGAGCTGTTTGCACTGTTTCAGACCGCCCGGTTGGCGGACATGCTGGTTGCCCGGGCTGCCGATGATGACCGCCCGCCAACCTTTGACTTTGATCTGCATCTCCCTCTGTTGTCCCTGTTGACCCTGCCCGGTTTTTTTACCGGTCCCAACCCCACCCTGCCGGAGAGCGTCCCCTATCTGCAGGCCGATCCCGCTTTGGTGGCGGTTTGGCGGGAGCGTCTGGCTGCCCTGCCGGGGCTTCGGGTCGCCCTCTGCTGGTCCGGCAACCCGAAAACGGCCGTCAATCGTCACCGGGCTTGTACTTTTGACGCCTTTCTCCCCCTGTTACAGGTGCCGGGCATCTCTTTCATCAGCATCCAGAAGGGACCACCCGCCCAACAGATGCGCAGCCATACGGCTGCATCCACCCTGTGGGATCTGGATGAACAGTTGACCGATTTTGCCCAGACAGCCGCCGTGTTGACACAGGTGGATCTCCTGATCTCCACCGATACCGCCGTGGTCCATCTGGCCGGTGGACTGGGCCGACCGGTCTGGACCCTGCTCCACACCGCCGCCGAATGGCGGTGGATGCAAAACCGTCTGGACTCTCCCTGGTATCCCGGCATGCGACTGTTCCGACAAGCAAGCCGGGGCGATTGGGACGGCCTGATCGCCCAGGTGGCGGCCGCGTTGCACCAGTGGTGTTGCCAGACCCCTCCGGGAGAAAGGTGAGCCATGCCAAACGACAACCATCCGCCAACACACAGACGGGACCGCAACAGGGATATACTTTACTTTTTTATTGCTTTCTCAGACAAAAAACGACACTCTCTAGGGTATGAGCCATGACCGATCCACAAGACAATCGCGCCAGCCGTTTTTTGAACCGCTCTCTTTGGTTGGTCCTGGGGGCCGTGCTGCTGCTGGCCACCGGGGTGGGGTGGCTGTATGACGCCCAACAAGAGAAAAGTACGGGCATTCCCATTACTGTCTACAAATCGCCCCTGTGCGACTGCTGCAATGCCTGGATCACCCATTTGCGCGACAACGGCTTTGCCGTAACCGTGCAACAGAAGGAGGATATGAGCGCATTCAAGAAAGAGCAGGGTCTGCCGAGTCGGCTGGCCTCCTGTCACACCGCCCTCCTGGGCAATTACCTGGTGGAGGGTCATGTGCCGGCCCAGGATGTTCGCCGGTTGTGGAAAGAGCAGCCGGCCATCCGGGGCCTCGCGCTGCCGGGCATGCCGGTGGGCTCCCCTGGCATGGAGATCCCGGGAGAACAGCCCGAGCCCTACAGGGTGCTCTCCTTTACCCAGGAGGGTGTTACAGAGGTTTTTGCGACACATTGATATTCCGTCACTATGAAAACGGGCGCGCAAATCATGGACCCACCCCTTCGTATCGTAATCGTTGATGACAATCCGGTAGAACGGGCACTGCTGGCCGGTCTGCTCAAGAAGGTACGGCATTGGGATGTCTCTTGCGTACAGTGTGCAACCGGTGCCGAGGCCCTGGCCAGCCTGTGTACCGCCATGCCGGAGATTATTTTTGTCGATTATCGTCTGGATGGCGAGATGGGAACGGAGGTAATCCACCGTTTGCGGGCCGCTGGCTGCCAGGCCGGCTTTGTTCTCTTCACCGGTACCGATGGCGAAGAGGCCCTCATAGAGGCTCTCCACGCCGGGGCGGACGACTATCTGCACAAAACAGACATCAACCTGGCAACGGTCAGCCGGGCCCTGCACCATGCCCTGGAAAAACGCGAAAGCTCCCAGGCCCTGACACACGCCCTCCACGCCTTGCAGCAGGCCAAGGATGAGTTGGATGATCGGGTCAAGGCACGCACGGCCCAACTGCAGGAGACCCAGGAACAACTGAACTGCATCACCTCATCGGCCCATGATCCCATTTTGCTGCTGGATCAAAATGGCCAGGTCATTTTCTGGAATCCTGCCGCCACCCAAACCTTTGGTTATTCCGCCGAGGAGATGCTGGGCCAGGAGGTGTTTATTCTGCTGCCCCCGTCAGACTTCAAAAACAAACTCATCGCCTCCTTCCAGTCATTCCGCCAGACCGGTCAGGGACGTATGGTGGGGCAGATTTATGAATTTACCGCCTGCCGCAAAAATGGTGAACTCTTTCCCGTAGCCGCCTCCATCTCGCCGATACGACGGCCGGAGGGGTGGCATACGGTTGTGATTCCACGGGATATTACCAAACGTCACGAGGAGGAGATCGCGCTGCGGCGCGCCAAAGAGGAGGCGGAACAGGCCACCCGTATGAAGGATCAGTTTGTCTCCCTGGTGGCACACGATCTGCGGGGCCCCTTCACCTCCATCCTCGGTTTCCTGGAGTTACTGGAAAACGACAAAAAGGATCCCTTGAGCAAACGTCACAAGGGATTTGTGCGCTGGATGCTGGAAAGCAGTCAAAAAATGGTCGAGATGATCGATGAAATTTTAAACATCAGTCGACTGAAAACCGGTAAAATTATCCCCAAGGCCAAATTTATCAATGCCCATTTTCTTGGCGAAGTGTTGATCGGCCAGATCCGGCCCATGGCAGAAAAAAAGGGCATCCGACTGGAAAACAACGTGGCCGTTCACTGTCGCCTTTATGCCGACCCGGATCTGTTTGGAGAGGTATTGCGCAATCTGCTCTCCAATGCGGTCAAGTTTTGTCGACCGGGCGGCTATATCAACCTCTATTGCCTGGAGGAGTCTCCCACCACCCTGGCAGTCCAGGACAATGGGGTTGGCATTGCCAAAAAGCGGTTGGCCAAACTTTTCAGTCTCGAAGAAAAAAATTCCACCGTCGGCACGGCGGGCGAACACGGTACCGGTTTTGGGCTGCCTTTCAGCATGGACCTGATGAAGGCCCATGGCGGCACCCTGACGGTGACTTCCAAGGAAAACGAGGGCAGCACCTTTTTTGCCTACCTGCCGGAGGTGATGCCGCAGGTTCTGGTGGTCGATGATGATGCAGATTTTCGTCAACTGTTACTGCTGCGCTTGCAACCGGAGCGGGTTGCCATCCGGGAGGCGGGCAGCAGCCTCTCGGCCCTGCAGTTGGTGGCCTCCCAGCCATTTCACATCATCATTGCCGATGTCCAGATGCCCGGCATGGACGGCTTTGAATTGTTGAAAGAGTTGCGCAATCACCCGGAGACCCATGACATTCCGATCATCCTTGTCACGGGGGACGACTCCATCCCCACCCGGGAGCGGGCGTTCCAGTTGGGTGCCAACGATTTTATCACCAAGCCGCTGGATTATGCGGACTTTTTACCCAGGGTACGTCGTTTTCTAGGCTGACGGAACAGGAACAAGGGCCATGAAACTGAAAACGCTCATTATCGACGACCAACCCACCTCCATCGCCATCCTGGAGGGGATGCTGGCCGATCACTGCGACTGTTTTGTCGCCACCAATGGTCAGAAAGGAATCGAATTTTTTGAACACGCCTTGAAAAGCGGCCAACCGTTCGATGTGGTCTTGCTGGATATTGTCATGCCGGAGCTCGATGGCATTGAAACATTGAAAAGGCTGCGAAAAATTGAATTGTCAGGCCGCTCACTTCAGCTGTTCGGCAAACAGGACGGCCTGACCCGCATCATCATGCAAACCTGTTCCGAAGATCCGCAGGATTTTCTGGCCTCCTACATGGAGGGCAGATGCAATGGGTACATCAACAAACCCTACTCAAGAGATGAGATCCTGGAAAAGGTTTTGGGGGAAATGCCACGGGATTGACTGCACGCCAACGACCAACCATTGGCCGCTTCATGGCGGTCGTCCTACCGCATGGGTACCTGCTGTACTGCGGCGATGGCCAGCAGGTGGGGCAGCGCGCCCTCGAAATCATATTGATTGAGACACCGCTCCAACTGCTCCATCGCGACCCGCTGCTCTCCCTCACCCTGCAATGCCGGTTTGAGATCGGCAAAAACAGCCCGCGCACTGGCACGACCCGCACGAATAAGAGCGTGCAGTTTTTGTAACCGCAGCCCCATCTCTGTGCTGTCAAACCGCTGCGCGGCCAACCCTGTTGCCCCCCCCGACCCCGTGCCCTCCTCCTGTGGCAAGGTTTGAATCGATTGCATCACCTGATGGAGAGCCCGTTCAAATTGATCCAACAGGGGGGGCCAGGCCGCCTGTTCCTGGGTATGGATGGCCTCCTCCAGCCTTTTGGCAGCCAGGAACAGTCGTTCAGCGGCCAGGTTGCCAGCCAGGCCCTTGACAGAGTGGGCCAATGCTCTGGCCGTTTTCCACCCCTCTGCCGGCTCTGTTGCCAACAGGGTACGCATTTTCCCGGCGGCATCGGCATAATCCCGGTAAAACTCCCGCAACAGGCTGCGCGCCAACCGGCCATTGTTTGCCACGCGATGCAGGAGAGCATCCATCTCTATGCCGGGCAGTGTGGACGGTGATTGCTCCTCCCCATCCACGGCCATCTGTTGCGCTGGAACGGGACCGGCAACAGTGGCCCGCGGCGGGATCCAGCGGCGCAGGGCGTTGCACAGTTCGGTATGATCGATCGGCTTGGAGAGGTAACCATTCATGCCCGCCGCATGACACTTTTCCCAAACACCGCCCATCACATGCGCCGTCATGGCGACGATCGGCAGTCGGGCATTGGCCGGATTCTGGCGAATGTGACGCGCCGCGTCATAACCATCCATTTGCGACATTTGCAAATCCATCAGCACCAGATCATAGTGACTGCCCGACTGAGCCACTTTTTCCACCGCCTCACCGCCATCTGATGCCAACTCAACCACCACGCCCATCGCTTCCAACAACTCCTGGGCAATCTGCTGGTTGATGGGCAGATCCTCCACCACCAGGACGCGCGCGCCGCCAATACGACCCTGCAACTGCCTCTCGGTTTCGGCCTGGTCCTGATTGCGGGGTTTCAGGATCATCTCTTTACCAAACAGCTCCCGGATGGTGTCAAACAACAACAGACGGGAGACGGGCTTTTCAATCCAGCCGTCTGAACAGGGTCGCGTCGGCTTTTTGCGGCTGCTTTTGCCGCTGCAATCATCCATCAGCAACAGTTTTGGCAGCGTCATCGCGGCAAAAAGATGAGGCAAGGTGTGGGACAAGGTCGGATTGTTCCGAATTTCAACCGCCGTTGCCATACCGTCCATCCCGGGCATCTGGGCATCCATCAAGACCAGCCCGTAGGGTGCCCGACGATTGCTGGCCTGTTGCAAAGCCACCAAAGCCTCTGGCCCGGAACCGACCGCCGTGGTATCCGACAGACCAAAGCTCCGCAACAACCCCTGCAACAGGGCCCGAGCGGTGGGGTTGTCATCCACGACCAACGCCTTTGTCGCCTGAATCTCCTCCTCCAGCAGCAGTGGGGTATGGTATCCTTTGCTCCCCATCTGGAACGGGATAATGACAAAAAATGCGCTACCTACACCGGGTTCACTCTCCAGCCATATCCGACCACCCATCCCCTCGACAATCTGCTTGGAGATGGCCAGGCCCAGTCCGGTACCGCCATAACGCCGTGTGGTACTGGAGTCCGCCTGGGTAAAGGGTTGAAACAGCATCTCCTGTTGTTCTGTTGACATGCCAATACCCGTATCCCGCACAACAAACTGGATCAGCATGGTGCGGGATACCTGTTCCAGACAGTGGGCTTCGACCACCACCTCCCCCTCATGGGTAAACTTCAGGGCATTGCTGACCAGGTTGACCAGCACCTGTTCCAGACGCAGCGGATCGCCGACCAGCTCGTGCAACAGATCCAGCGCAGGGGCCAGGACAAGCTCAATGGAGTGCCGGTTTTTATGGCGGAAAAGACTGCCAATATTCTCAAAAATTTCCACCACATAAAAAGGAACCTGCTCCAGTTCCAGCTTGCCGGCCTCTATTTTGGAAATGTCCAGAATATCGTTCAGAATACGGAGCAAAGCGTGTGATGCGGTGGATGACTTGCGCAAATAGTCCCGCACCTTGGGGTGCAGATCCTGTCGTAATGCCAGATCGTTCAGACCGATGATGGCATTCATCGGGGTACGAATTTCATGGCTCATGGTGGCCAGAAACGCGCTCTTGGCCTGATTGGCAGCATCGGCGGCCTGTTTAGCCTTTTCCAGGGCCTGCTCCGCCTGTTTTTGCTCGGTGATGTCCTGGACAACACCCACCATGCGTCTGCACTGGCCGGTGGCATCGTATTCGACGATGGCCCCACGGGAGGATAGCCATCGAGTGTTGCCCTCCTTGGTCAGGGCACGATATTCCACCAGGTACTCTTGCAGTGCGCCGGATTGATAGGCTTCGCCCGCCTCCAGAATCCGCTCCCGGTCGTCCGGGTGAATGGTCTGCAACCAGAAGGCTCGGGACAAGGGCTGGATCTCTTCCAGGCGATACCCAAGCATATCCGCCCAAACCGCGTTGATCACCATCTTTTCAGTGACAAGATCAACATCCCACAGCCCCATTTTGCCCCCCTCCAGGGCCAAACTGAGACGCCTTTCCACCTGCCGACGCTCCGCAATCTCCTGTTCCAGGCGGGCATTGCTGGACTCCAATGCCTTGAAACTTTGGCTCAAATGCGCACTCATGCGATTGAACGCCTCGGCCAGCAGACCCACTTCATTGCCCCACTCCACGGTGAGTGTTTGCTCAAAATGGCCATCGGCAATGGATTGCGCCGCCAGGCTCATTTTTTTGATCGGTTGGGCAATCATGCGCGCCACCCACACCCCGGTCAGCACAAACGCAAGGATGGAGACCAGGATCAGATAAAAGGTTTTTTTGGCACTGGCAATGATGGGATGCATAAAATCATGCTCGGGAATGGCGATGCCCAGAATCAGGTCCAGACCCCACCGGTCCCGGATGGGTGTCAGGCGGACGTGAACAGTCTCCCCATGATTGTCAAACGAAAAGGAGTGCGGCAGGCTCAGCGCGATGGGGTTGCCAAACTGTTGCCGGGCCTGAGCGGTCACGGCCTGGATCAGCAGATTGTCACTCTGGTGGGCCTGGACCCGGCGCAACCCCTCCTGTTGTTCCGCTTTGACGGCCAGCGTATCCCCTTTCGAGCTGGCCAGCAGCCAGCCCTCTGGCTCTATGATAAAGGCTTGTCCCGTGGGGCTGACCTCAACGCTGCGCAAAAAGTCGCTGATAAACCGCAGATCCAGATCTACGCCGACCACACCACCCAATGCGCCGGAAGGTTGCTGGAAGGCCTGGGATGCGGTGATGCCCAACATGCCATCTGAAAAGGTATAGACAGGACTCCAGAATATTTCATCGTGTTCCTTGGCACCCGTATACCACGGGCGCACCCGGGGATTCCAACGGGTCTCCTGCACTGCGGCCAGGCGATTGCCCTTGGCATCCAGCGCGAAAAACTGGCGCAAAGGCGGATGCTCGATCACCCGGGACTCGAAAGAGCCATCCTCTTTCCGAAATACGGCAACCCCTTTGCCCTGCTCATCCGCAAAAAAGATGCTCCGTACGTTGTACTGTTGCAAATGGTCAAAAAATGTATGTTCTATCCCCGAAAGATGGTCGGCAACAAAATAGCCATGACGGAACAGTTCGCTCATCAGGCGGGCGATGGTCGGTGGCGTATTCAGGAACTCTTTCAAATAGAGATCGATATGCCCACCCACTTCATCGAACAGACGCGCTGTAACCGCCCGGATTCCTGCCTGGCCATCCCGATAGGAGAGGTATCCGGAGAGGCTTCCGACCATCACAAGCAAGGCGATGAACGGCACCACGATCCCTGTCTGCAAAGACCAGTTTTTTGTCTGTATGAATGGATGGCTCAAGTCACGCACCCCTTCCGTCATCCCCGTTCTGTAGTGGTCAGTCGGTTGATTATCCGCGATTGGTGCGATAAAGCCAAGTGGACACTATGAAAGGAGCCTGAAATGGCCAAAAAAAAGTGCAGTGGTTGGCAGCATGACGTATGAACGGAGAAAAGTTTGGGGACGGCGTACCGTCCCCAAACCGTTTTACAGACGCAATCAGCCCGCCTGATAGCTGGCGATCTGATCAAAATTGAGGTAGCGATAGGTCTCATCCGCCTTGGAATCCACCCGTTCTGCCATATAGTTCATGTACTCGGCCACCGTGGGCAGACGGCCCAACAGCGATGCGACCGCTCCCAACTCGGCGGAGCCGAGGAAGGTTTGCGCCCCTTTGCCCATGCGATTGTCAAAGTTGCGGGTCGAGGTGGAAAAGACCACCGCATTGTCTGCCACCCGGGCCTGATTGCCCATGCACAAGGAGCAGCCGGGAATCTCCATCCGCGCACCGGATTTGCCAAAAACGCTGTAGACCCCCTCGTTGCGCAACTGCAGTTCGTCCATCCGCGTCGGCGGCGCAACCCACAGCCGTGTCGGCACCGGGGGCTGACCATCCAGAATCCGGGAGGCTGCCCGGAAATGGCCAATGTTGGTCATGCAGGAGCCGACAAAAACCTCGTTGATGGTAGTGCCCGCCACCTCGGACAGCAGTTTGACATCGTCCGGATCATTCGGACAGGCCAACACCGGCTCCTTGATCTCATCCATGTTGATCTCGACCACCGCCGCATATTCGGCATCGGCATCGGCCTGCAACAGCTGAGGATTGGCCAGCCAAGCCTCCATGGCATCGACCCGCCGTTGAATGGAGGCGGCATCCTGATAACCACGCTTGATCATATCTTTCAACAGTGCCACGTTGGAACGCAGATACTCGATCACCGGCTCCTTGTTCAGTTGCACCGCACAAGCCGCCGCCGAACGTTCCGCCGAGGCATCAGAGAGTTCAAACGCCTGCTCCACTTTCAGATCCGGCAGACCTTCAATCTCGAGAATTTTGCCGGAGAAAACATTCTTTTTCCCGGCCTTGGCAACGGTCAGCAGCCCTTTCTGAATGGCCACGTAGGGAATGGCATTCACCAGGTCACGCAGGGTGATCCCTTTCTGCATGGTGCCGGTAAAGCGGACCAACACCGACTCCGGCATCACCAGGGGCATGGCACCGGTAGCGGCTGCGAACGCGACCAGGCCGGAGCCGGCCGGGAACGAGATGCCGATGGGAAAACGGGTGTGAGAGTCCCCCCCTGTTCCCACTGTATCCGGCAGGCAGACACGGTTGAGCCAGGAGTGGATAATACCGTCACCCGGTCTCAACGCCACCCCGCCCCGCTCCTCAAAAAAGCTGGGCAGGGTTTGGTGGGTTTTGATGTCCACCGATTTGGGGTAGGCGGCTGTGTGGCAAAAGCTTTGCAGCACCATGTCGGCGGAAAATCCCAGACAGGCCAGCTCCTTGATCTCGTCCCGTGTCATCGGGCCGGTGGTATCCTGGGAGCCCACCGTGGTCATTTTGGGTTCGCAATAGGCACCCGGACGCACGCCCGGCAGGCCGACCGCAAGCCCCACCATTTTTTGGGCCAGGGTATAGCCCTTGCCGGAATCCGCCGGGGTATCTGCTTGCAAAAAGAGGGTGGAGGGGGGAAGACCCAAGGCAGCGCGGGCTTCGGCCGTCAGTTTGCGACCCACAATCAGGTTGACCCGTCCCCCGGCCTGTACCTCGTCCGCCAGGGTGGAGGGTTGCAGATTGAAGCGGGTCACCACGGCACCGTCGCGGCTGATGGTGCCGTTTTTGGTATCGATGGTGATCACATCGCCGCTGTTCAGGTCGGCCACCGGGCACTGGATGGGCAGCATGCCGGAGTCTTCGGCGGTGTTGAAAAAGATGGGGGCAATGCTGTTGCCGATGACCACGCCGCTGGTACGTTTGGCCGGCACGTGGGGAATATCCGACCCGATGTGCCAGATCAGCGAGTTGACCGCCGACTTGCGGGAGGAGCCCGTGCCCACCACATCCCCCACATAGGCGATGGGATGGCCTTTTTTCTTCAACTCGGCCAACTCTTCCAGCGAGCCCGGCTTGCGGTTGATCAGCATCGATTTGGCATGCACCGGCACATCGGGCCGGCTCCAGGCTTCAGAGGCGGGAGAGAGGTCATCGGTATTGGTCTCCCCGGCCACCTTGAAGACGGTCACGGTCACGGTTTCCGGCATTTTGGGGCGAGAGGTGAACCAGGTCGCGTCGGCCCAGTTTTGCATCACCTGTTTGGCTTTGGGATTGCTCTTGGCCTTGTTGACGACCGTTTTGAAGGCATCATAGATCATCAAGGTGTTGGAGAGGGAGGCCACCGCGTCATCGGCCAGCTCGGCATCGTCCAGCAGGTCGATCAGTGGTCCCACGTTATAGCCACCGATCATGGTACCCAACAAACGGGTAGCCTCTTTGCGGCTGATCAGGGGAGATTGTGCTGTTCCCTTGGCAACTTTGGCCAAAAATTCCGCCTTCACTTTGGAGGCTTCGTCCACTCCTGGTGGCACCTGATTGGCGATCAAATCAACCAGAAAGGCCTCTTCACCTGCGGGTGGTTCTTGTAACAGTTTTGTCAAGGCTGTCGTTTGTGCAGCATTCAACGGCAGAGGAGGCACCCCCTCTTTGGCACGCTCAGCAATGTGCTGACGATACGAGTCTAACATAACTCTCTCCCCACAAAAGGAAATAAGAAAACTACAACCCATGATCCAGGCGGCGTCCAGTGATCGATTAACGCATCCTGATCGCAGAAGTCGTTAACATAGGCGGTCTGCGGCCATTTTGCAAGTCTCGCCGTGACATGGCGTCACGCACCGCCGGGAAGTCAACCGGCCAACCTGGTATTTTTTCTATTGATTCAAGCCCTCTGCCGGCACAGCGGAACGGTTTGCCAGGTTGACAAGGCACAGGCGACTGAAAAATGTTCTTTGCCAAATCGATACCGATCGTCGTACCGTTCCACTGGACAATTGCAGGGGTCCGGGGACCGTCACGGTCCCCAGTGGGGTGCAGGGGCAAAACCCCATATACGCTAACGTGATTGCGATCTTCTGTTAAACGATTGCAGGGGTCTGGGGACCGTCACGGTCCCCAGTGGGGTGCAGGGGCAAAGCCCCTGCATGAACGGCGCGTTTTCCCAAAGCCCATTTTCGCAGAAAATGGGCGCAACGCGCCCAAAACCGCCCCGCAGGGGCGACCTTGGGAGGGCGGCAGC
>PEAG01000178.1 GCA_002753505.1 Magnetococcales bacterium HCHbin5
ATTGTTGGACTGAACGGCTACGCCGTAGCTGTGGTGTGGCTCCAGCTTCCCTTTTTACTCCCAGCGTCTTGTTTGCCTGAAGGTCACTTCTGCTTTCCCCTTTGATTCCCTGTTTGCGCTATACTCCTTCAATTGGTCGACGTGTTGTCGGCCTTCCCTCCCATATTGAAAGGAGTTTCACCATGAGCAGTACAGATAGAAACGACCCGACCGGCTCAAACAACAGTCGCCCGACAGGAGCGAGAAGAGCCTTTTTCCCGGGTGCGGCTATAGCCCGTCCGGCCAGCACAACAAAAGCCCCTCCAGCCAGAAGCCCAACCCAATCGTCGGGCACATCCACAACCCGTTCGGCCAGCGCATCTACAGCCCGGCAGACCAACGCAACCAGTTCCCAGCAAACCAGCACAACCACAACCCGGCAGACCAGCACAACAAGAGCTCGATCTGCTGGTGCGACGGCTAACCAGATCAATCCGAACAAAACCAGTCCGGCCAATTCAATCAGCGGTCCCACGATCAGTCCAGACAACCAGCTTCGCCAGAGGATGGCCGAAGAACTGTCCATGTTTGGACTGGCTCCCCGCTCTCAACTGACCTATTTGGCGGCCGTTGACAGGCTGGCCTCTCGTTCCTGGAAATCTGTTGAGCAGCTTTCAGAAGATGAAATTCGACGGTACATCCTGAACTTGCGCGACAACGGTGCTGCTCAAGGCACGTTCAAGACCAACTGGTTTGGTCTCCAGTTCCTCTACGAACACGTCTTGGGTCGAGGGTGGGATCTTTTTACAAAAAAAAGATCCGGCAACCAAAGCAAATCCGCCTTCCTAATGTTCTTTCTCACGAAGAGGTGCAACAGCTTCTGCACGCCATTGAAAGCCCAATTCACCGCACGTTGTTTGCCCTCATGTACGCCTGTGGGTTGCGTATCAGTGAGGCTCAGCAACTAACGGTCTCCGACATTAACAGTGCCAACGGGACGTTGCGCATCATCGGAAAGGGCAACAAGGAGCGTCACGTTCCCCTTCCCACACCCACGCTGAAAAGTCTGCGGGGGCTCTGGAAAACCCATCGTCACCCACAATTACTATTCCCCAATCAGATGGGCGAGCAACCAGTTTCCACCTGCGTCCTGTACCGCACATTCAAAGACGCCATCCAGAAAGCAGGCTTACCGCATACTTTCAGCCCCCACGTTCTGCGCCACAGCTATGCCACTCGTCTCATGGAGCACGGCGTAGACACCAGGGTGGTTCAGATCCTCCTCGGCCACGCCAACATCAGCACCACCACGATCTACACCCACCTGACCGAGCCCACAAGTAAATCCCTGCGTACTCTCCTCGACGGCGTCATGACCGACCTCGGAAAAGGAGGTCCAGCATGATCGAAGTCGCGGACGTCTTTCGCCAATTTGGCGATGCCTATCTCGCCGCCTTTGGCGGTTCCATGCTGCCATCCCACAAACGCGCCATTCAAGACATTATCGCATGCCGTACTGAAGCCATGGGCGGTCATCTGTACGAATGCGACTCATGCCACCAGGAAATCTACTCGTACCACTCGTGCAAGAATCGAAGTTGCCCAAAGTGCCACACCGACCAGACCCGCCGCTGGTTGGACCTGAGGAAAGAAGAAATGCTGCCCATTCCCTATTTCCATGTGACAGTCACCGTGCCAGAGATTCTGCGTCCTTTGTTCCTGGCCAACCAGAACGATGCCTACCGCATCTTTATGCAGGCTTGCGCCGATTCTATTCGGGAGTTAGCCAAAGATCCCAGGTATGTCAACGGGCTGGTCGGTACCCTAATGGTTCTGCACACCTGTAACCAGCAGATGCTGTATCACCCTCATAGCCACAGCTTGGTTACTGGTGGTGGTATTACGGATGACGGTTCCTGGAACCCGGCAAATGAGGGGTTCCTCTTCCCACTGAAAGCCCTTTCCATGCTGGTCAGGGGCAAATTCCTGACCACATTAAAACGATTGCGGCCAGATATCAACATCCCAGAATCCGCTTGGCAACAAAATTGGGTCTCTCATTGCACCGTATGGGGCAAGGGGGAGCAAGCCGTCCTGGATTATCTGGCCCGCTACGTTTTTCGCATCGCTATCACCAACAGCCGCATCGTGGCCATGGATGAGCAGACGGTCACCTTTCGCTACAAGGAGCGAAAAAAACGTCGGTGGCGCACATGCCAGGTCTCCGGGATAGAGTTCATGCGTCGATTCCTCATGCACGTGCTGCCAAGGGGATTCCACAAAGTGCGCTATTTTGGAATCTGGAACAAAAAAAACCGGAAGGTGCTCCGGCAGGTCAGTCTCCTGTTTGTCCTGTCGGCCCCACCAATCGCCGATTTGGCACCAGACCAGACCGTCGAGCGGACCCCAACCGCAAAAGTCGCTTCAGGATCTCCCTGCCTTCACTGTGCGACTGGCACACTCTTCCTCGTCAGGAGCATACCCCGTCCAACGATCAGACCACCATAACTTATGACAGTGTCAATGTTTTCTTGGGTTGATAGACACGTGCCGACTTCCTCGCCAGGTGACGGTAGAGTATTGCCTTCACACTGGCAGGAAGAACTCCGTAGGCCAACATCTGCGTTCTGGAACCAAGGAACGGCCAATGAAAACCGCCATTCCAGCCGTTCGGTGATCAATTCCGGTACGCAGATGCCTTCTGGAGCACGCCAGAACGACCGGTGTGCCTGCTCCTCTCGACCATGAGAGCCATTGTCAACCTGAAAATTCCATATATAAAGTGCCCGCAGGCTGATCGTACCTCCCCGCGTTCAGTCCAACCAGGTTTTTGCGTCGGCAGGCGACGCAAAAAGCCTTAATTCGTTGGACTGAACGGCTACGCCGTAGCTGTGGTGTGGCTCCAGCTTCCCTTTTTACTCCCAGCGTCTTGTTTGCCTGAAGGTCACTTCTGCTTTCCCCTTTGATTCCCTGTTTGCG
>PEAG01000179.1 GCA_002753505.1 Magnetococcales bacterium HCHbin5
TTGTAGTCAGGTCGCCCTTCAACAAGGGGATCAGGCTACCGGGCGAACGGACAATTCCCCGGATTGACACTTCTCGGTCAATATGGATGCAAAAACATCTCGGACACACCCCCTGCACCCCACCGGGGACCGTGACGGTCCCCGGACCCCTGCAATCATTTGAAAAGATTAGAAAAAGCATGGGCATGGTCATCATGTTAGCGCACGTGGGGGGCTAAACATCCAGGTTCGCCACATTCAAAGCATTCTCCTGAATAAAATCCCGCCTCGGCTCCACCGCATCCCCCATCAGCGTGGTAAACACCAGATCCGCCTCCACCGCATCCTCCACCCGTACCTTCATCAAGGTCCGCTTGGTCGGATCCATGGTGGTCTCCCACAACTGCTCCGGGTTCATCTCACCCAACCCCTTGTAACGCTGAATACTCTGCCCCTTGCGCCCCTCTGCCATGACCCAGGCCACCAACGCCTCCATGCCGGTGATGACGATCTCCCGGCTTCCCTTGCGAAAAACAGGTCTCTCCCCCAGACGGTCCCGCACCCGTTGCACCCGCTCCACCATCTCCCGATACTCAGGGGAACGGGTCAACCGACTATCCAAAACAGTCTGGTTGGGTACCCCGTGAATGGTCCGCACCACATGAATGGCCTCCGCTCCCACCTCTGCATCGTGTACCACAAACAGTTGCAACCGCTCAGCCTCCCCTTGCGCCTGCGTCAGGGCAATGCGCAAACGGTCCCCCGCCGCGTTGGCCCGCTCACTCTCCTCCAAGGTCTCCGAGGTGATACCCACCCCCTCCGTTGCCACTGCCAACACCAACCGGTCATAATGACGCGCCATCCGATCCAGCAGACTGACATAGCGTTGACACTCCCGCACCATGTTGATCAATACCGGACTCGCAACCGTCTCATCCTCTCCCTGCAAACTCACCCCCTCCAGACCGTTGAGCATCAACAACTCGTTCAACGCATCCTCATCCTTCAGATAATGGACCGTCTTGCCCCGCATCATCCGATAAAGGGGCGGTTGGGCAATAAACAGGTGACCTCGGGAGACAATATCCGGGTATTGACGATAAAAAAATGTCAACAACAACGTGCGAATATGCGCCCCGTCCACATCGGCATCGGTCATGATGATAATTTGGTGATAACGCAACTTGTTGATATCATACTCTTCGTTGCCAATGCCGGTCCCCAGGGCGGTGATCAGGGTTCCCACCTCCGCCGAGGAGATCATTTTGTCAAAGCGAGCCTTCTCCACATTTAAAATTTTACCTTTCAGGGGTAGCACGGCCTGATTTTTCCGATTGCGGGCCTGTTTGGCGGAACCACCGGCGGAATCCCCCTCCACCAGATAGAGTTCACACAGGGCGGGATCTTTTTCCTGGCAGTCGGCCAACTTGCCCGGCAGCGAAGAGATGTCGAGGGCACTTTTGCGACGGGTCAGTTCGCGGGCTTTGCGGGCCGCCTCGCGGGCGGTGGCCGCCTCCAGGGTTTTGGCCGCAATCTGTTTGGCATGCTGCGGATTTTCCTCAAAATAGATGGCCAACCGCTCCCCCAGGATGGACTCCACGGCTGTCCGCACCTCGGAAGAGACCAGCTTTTCCTTGGTCTGTGATGAAAATTTGGGATCCGGCAATTTGACCGAAATGACCGCTGTCAATCCCTCCCGACAATCCTCCCCTGCCATGGCAATTTTTTCTTTTTTGGCAACATTGGAGGTGAGCAGATAGTTGTTGAGGGTACGGGTCAGGGCAGCCCGGAAACCGGCCAGGTGGGTACCGCCATCCCGTTGGGGGATATTGTTGGTATAACAAAATACATTTTCCTGGTAGGAGTCGTTCCACTGCATGGCAATATCCAGATGGACCACGCCCCGTTCATCGCTGAAACAGATGGGAGGGGCATGCAGCGGTGTCCGAGCCTTGTTCAAATGTTCGACAAACGAACGGATACCCCCTTCGTAGTGAAAATGGTGGCTTTTGTCGGTCACATCATCGCGAATATGGATCTGGACGCCATTATTCAAAAAAGAGAGTTCCCGCAACCGTTGGGAAAGCACATCGAAAGAAAATTCAGTCGCCGTGAAGACGGCCCGGCTGGGGAGAAAGGTTATCTCCGTTCCCGTGCTGGTGGTGTCGCCCGTAATGCGGATGGGGGCAACCGGGTTGCCATCCCGATACTCCTGGCTCCAGACATGACCACCGCGACGCACGGTCAGCAGCAGTTGCTCCGACAGGGCATTCACCACCGACACCCCCACCCCGTGCAGACCACCGGAGACCTTGTAGGAGTTTTGATTAAATTTGCCCCCGGCATGAAGTACCGTCATGACCACTTCTGCAGCCGATTTACCCTCTTCTGCGTGCATTTCGGTGGGAATACCCCGCCCATTGTCGCAAACCGTGACCGAGCCATCGCTGTGCAGGGTGACGTCAATGCGGTTGCAATAGCCCGCCAACGACTCATCGATGGCGTTGTCCACCACCTCAAACACCATATGGTGCAGGCCAGAGCCGTCATCGGTATCGCCGATATACATGCCCGGACGTTTACGCACTGCATCCAACCCTTTGAGCACCTCAATACTGTCCGCTCCGTAGGAGTCGGTTTCGCTGCTTTTCAGGCTCTCATTATCCGGTGTGGTCATCACTTTTTGCTCCGCGTTATCATCAAAATACAGGGTCACCAAGATAGGCCCCATGCGGTGGTTTGTCAATTGACCGCCTCAAAAGCACTCTTGTCGCAAGGACAAGCTGACCCTGCCCATGTTTTTTTTTAATCTTTTAAAACAATTGCAGGGGTCCGGGGAGCGTCACGCTCCCCGGTGGGGTGCAGGGGCAAAGCCCCTGCTGAACGGCGCGTTTTCCCAAAGCCCATTTTCGCAGAAAATGGGCGCAACGCGCCCAAAACCGCCCCGCAGGGGCGACCTTGGGAGGGCG
>PEAG01000180.1 GCA_002753505.1 Magnetococcales bacterium HCHbin5
TCTTGATGCGCGCCTTGAGCAGCAATGTGGACAGATCTCCGGATCCGCCTGCGGGCAGATCGAGTGTGGGTGCCGGTTTTGGGGAAATGGGTTTGACAGGAGGCTCGACGACAACTGCCAGTGCTTGAGGTGATTTCGGGACAGACTCCGATATCTGCTTTCTTTGCGGATCCCGTGCCGGTTCGCGAATCGAAGCCAGCGCGGCTTCGGCCTGAGCGGTCTCCACCTTGTTGTCTACCAGTTGGATGGTGCCGCTTTTTACCAGTTTGCTGACATACTGGCGCGAGAATCCTTGCTGACGCGCCCATTCCGACTGGCTGATCAGCATGGTCTTGCTCCAATCAGAAAAACGTTCAAAAACAATCGAATTGCCTTGATGTGGTTGCGCGTTCCATGGCTTCATGTAGCCATCGAAAACAACAAAAATCTGGAGCAACCAACATGAAAGAACTCAGCATCACCCAACAGACCATCCTTCAGATCGCAGCAGGACGCGCCGATGGGGCCATCCTGCCCATGCCGGACCACATCAAGGGTGGCGCGGCAATCAAGGTGATCGCCTCCCTGCGCACCCGGTGGTTGATCGAAGAGATCGACGGAAAACTGATCCTCTCCGAGGTGGGCTACCGGGCCATCGGCAGGGAACCACCGAAGGTCGAAACCAAACCGCGCCGCACCAGGGAGAATTCCAAACAGAACCAGGTGATCAGCATGCTGCACCGCCCGGAGGGCGCCACCGCCGCACAGATCGCCGAAGTAACGGGCTGGCAAAATCACACAATTCGCGGATTTCTTTCAGCATCAAGAAAAAAGCTTGGGTTGGAGATCACGACCTTCCACACCCGGCAAGTAGGACCGAACAAGCAAGGGTCTCCCGGTTCTTATACGACCTATTTTGCCAAATGAGGCGCAACCCGCCGCCGCTCGAAGAGAAGGAGCGGCGGCAAGATCAGTTGATTGAGATACCACGTTCGGCGGCCACATCCGTAAACGTCTTGCCTCCCGAGCCTTCCAGGAAAACAATCTTGCCCGTCGTCTGGATGAACCGTTGCACCGCCACATCCACATAGATCGGACTGATCTCCATCGCAAAGACCCGACGACCAGTCTGCTCTCCGGCCATGATCTGGCTTCCACTTCCTGAAAACGGTTCGTAGCACAGACCACCCAGCGGCACATGCTGACGCATGGGGATGGCGAAACAATCGAGAGGTTTGGGCGTCGGGTGTTCAGGCCGTTCATCCCCGGCCAGGGATTTGAGATCCCAGACCGTGGGCATGGATGCGGCCTCTTCGATCTTGGCCGGGCGGTTGCCCCGGATCCATCCATAAAAACAGGGTTCGTGCTTCCAGAGGTAATGGGTCCGAGTCAGCACCGAGGCGTTTTTGTTCCAGATGATTTGTTGGTGTACGAATGCCCCCATTTTTTCCCAGACCGCCTCAAGCATCGCCTGCCGCTTGGAGGCGTGCCAGCAGTACCATGCAGCGTGGGAGTCGATGGCGTGGTCGATGGCCGCCCGGATGAATCCTTCATACAGCTCTGGACCCTGGGAGGAATCATCCCAGGTGATTCCGTAGGTGCCGGACCAGTCCTTGTTGCCGACCGTCCAGCCTCTTTTCCCGACCATTTCATCCACTTTCTTTCCAGCCTTTGCCGCCTTGTCCTTGGCGGTCATGTTTGGTGGATGGTTTGTTCCGTCATAATCGACAAGGTATGGAGGATCGGTGGCAAACAGGATGGCACGTTCGCCTTTCATCAGCCGGATCACGTCATCCGGATTGGTACTGTTGCCGCAAAGCAGACGGTGATCGCCCAGGCACCAGAGATCACCCGGACGGGTGACCGGGGTGGCGGGTGGTTCAGGGATGGATTCTCCATCTCCGGCACCGTCGCCACCATGTTCTTCTGCGATGGCTTCGTTTTCCAGCAGGCGGTCGATTTCGGAAAGGTCGAAGCCGGTCATTTCCAGATTGAAGTCCAGAGCCTGCAACTCCTCCAGTTCGACCTTCAACAACTCTTCGTCCCATTCCGCCCAGTTGGTGGATTGGTTGGCCAACAACCGAAACGCCTTGATTTGGGCTTCGGTGAGATCATCGGCCAGGACCAGCGGCACGGTTTCCAGATTCAACCTCCGGGCGGCCTTCAACCGAAGGTGGCCGTCCACCACCATACCGTCACTTTTGGCTACGATGGGAATGCGGAAGCCGAACTCCTTGATGGCTCCCACCATGCGATCCACCACCTCGTCGTTGCGCCTGGGATTCCGGGCGTAGGGAATCAACCGGTCCAGAGGCCAGTTTTCGATTTGCAGAGGCATCGGTGTCGTCCTGGGATGCAGTTGTCAACCGGGTTGGTTGACAGAATTGGTTGACAAGAAAATTGTTGACCGGATCAGTTGGTTTACACGATTTGGTTGACAAAAACCGGTTGGTTGACAAATCCGGTTGACAAGCAATGAATTGTTTCAGAATCGCTTTTTCTGATTTGTCAACCGTGTCAACCAGCTTTTGTCAACCTTGTGAAAGTGTCTGGCACTAGCGATTTCCCGGGGTCACGCCGCCCCCGCGCTTTTAGTGGCCAGGAAGGAACCATGGAACAGAATGGCATGGTCAATATTGAAAAACGCAACACAGCACGTTCTGTGCGCCTTATAGGCCAACTTTAACAGGCATTCCATCTTTTGTTTTTCAACTCCCTGTCGGTCCCCGGTTGGAGGCCTCAAACTCGTCTCCAGCCCGTTTGATCAGGTGGCATCCAATTCAATGACAAATATCGTCGAAATAAATTATAATAGTTTGAATTTCTGCTTGATAAGGTGGTGCCTTCAATGGCTTCATGTCGCCATCGAACGCAGCACCAACCACCATCAAGGAGCAAAGACATGAACGAATTGACTGCCACCCAAAAAACCATCCTCAAAGCCGCCATTGGCAACCTCAATG
>PEAG01000046.1:0-383 GCA_002753505.1 Magnetococcales bacterium HCHbin5
GCAAAAAGAGGGAGGAGAGTGGAAGATTACCCGGGAATACAGTAGAGATGTAACCGTTTAGACCCCCTGGCCGAAGAACCCGTTGCTCATATTAGGCCTTGATCATCGTTTCGTCCACCGGGCAGACGATCCCGGTTGTCTTGGTGCACACCAGTTTGGGAAGATTTAGAAAATTTTGGATCCTCCCGGCCGGTCTGGTCGGACTGGACGGCCTTGATCATCGTTTCGTCCACTGCCACCCCATCACGCGGCGAGCAACCGGGGCTGTGAGACTGGCTGAGACCGCCGCTTCGCAGGTCTTGCTGGCAAGTCGATCCTATCCAGCAAATGCTTGAACAGGCTCTTTGGTTTGTTCCCAAAGAAACGTTCTGCCGCCGTTGTAC
>PEAG01000046.1:447-30118 GCA_002753505.1 Magnetococcales bacterium HCHbin5
ATCAAGTTCGATGCGACTTCCTCGCGGTCCCATTGGCGGTTTTTGCTTGCCTTCGGCTCATTATCTGTGGTCGAATGCTCCATGGCTCGGTGTCTCCCTCGGTGATTGGTGACGTGGCAAGCGGTAACTTGCCAAACCGAGCCTACTCTTTTTCTACCCTGCAATCTATCTAAAACTGATCCTGCCGGATGTCCATGCTGGCATTCTCGCTGGAGAGGCTGTGGCCCACCAATCCGCCAGGAAAGAACTTGCCCGGATGATCAAAGCAGGAAGTGATTTGCCGATATTATTGGCCTGCGATGATCTACATCGATTTGTGGTTGAAAAGGGTACTCCCTCGATTTCCCCGCAAACCAAGGGAACGTTGCAAGGCTATAGTATTTTTTTGGATTTTGACGAGCTTGACCAGTTTTTACCACGGATTTTTAGAAAGATTGATTTGGACGTGGACAACTGAGAGCGAAATGCGTAGCATTTCCGTTCCTTCCAGGAGGCTGGTTTGGCAGCGTTGCTGGCC
This sequence comes from Magnetococcales bacterium HCHbin5, assembly GCA_002753505.1. Lineage (GTDB taxonomy): Bacteria > Pseudomonadota > Magnetococcia > Magnetococcales > Magnetaquicoccaceae > Magnetaquicoccus. The sequence goes on from PEAG01000046.1 coordinate 965, forward strand.
AGGTCGATACACTCACCGATCACGCCCAAAATTTCCGCCAAGCCCGCAGCATCTTGCCGGGTGAGGGTCAGAAGAGGCAGAACACCTTCAGGATTTTTCACCTCGAAACTGAACGCTGTATCGTCCCATCCATTGAGCATCGACCGCAAAAAACCGAGCATGGATCGGGCCCGATGGGTGTATGCACACTCAGCGTCCCTGGGATCGTCGAACACGCGCCACGAAGGGAAAGCATGGGCGTTCAACTCGCCCAACGGAGTCGGGGGGATAGAGCAATCCCTCCAGGCGTCAGGATTGTAACGCTGGTAATGGTTGGGGTGGTTCTTGGGGTCCTGGGTTTCGGTCGTAGGAATGGTGTTCATGCGCTTGCTCCATACGTAGCAATTGAAATTGCCGGAGCACAGACGGTTTGCAAGCGTCCAGACTCCGGGGGTTGCAAACCCCACGCATGGTTGGGCCGACTGGATTTAGGCTTACGCCTTGGACATCCCAGTTGCCCCCGGAGACTGGCGGTTGGAAAAGCAGCAAGAGACGCGCCAAGGCGCATTGCAGGCACAAAAAAGCCGCCAAGCATGTCGGGGGCGGATGACCGCCATACGTTGTGGAGGTTTGCAATCTCCGGCGACCATACTGGGGCAGGGTGGCGGTGGGTGTCAAGCAGAAAATTTTCCGACAGGTGATGCGGGTTTTGTGGTAGGCTGTTGGTGTTGTCCACTCTTCCCGGAGATTTTGCCATGGCCGTTACCACATTTGACACGCTCAAGTTTGTAGAAACACTCAAAGCGTCTGGTTTCGACGAGCCGCAAGCAAAGGGGATGGCCGCTGCCATCCAGGAGGTGCAGAATTCCAACATGGACACTTTGGCCACAAAAGCGGATCTGCGTGAATTGGAATACCGCATCATCATCCGCCTTGGCAGTGTCATGATCGCTGGGTTCAGTGCCCTGGCCGTACTGATGAAGTTGCATTGATTCAGAGGATTTGCCGTGAATTCCCAATTGCAGGAACTGGCCATCAAGGGAGACATTGCATTGCTCAGGGCAGAGATGCGCGAGTTTGAAGCCCGGCTCACCGGCCAGTTGACGCTGGTCAAGTGGATGCTGGCCTTGGTGGTAGCCGCCACTGTTCTCCCAGCTTTGAAAACGCTACTGGGGTGAGTCGGCGGGTAAGTCTTGGGGTCCGGGGTAACGGACGGGGTAACATTTTGGGTTGCGTCCACGGCTTTACTCTCCTTTTGAGGGAGGGGGGTTGATTGGCCGGGTGCTCAAAACCGAGTAAAGACGGCGGACTGTATTCCCCCGAAGGGTTTTGTATTCGCCCACACCCGGCCACCAGACGATCAAGCACAAGTCATGCCGGATTTTGGGTGCAAAAAAACCGCAGAGATCTGTCGGGTGCGGGTTCCGCTTTACTGGGGTTTTCAGCCCCGTTGCCGATATTACGCGCACACTTTTGGCGAGGTTGTCAACGGCTTTTTTTTTGTTGGCATCGTTTTTCTTGGTGGAATCTTGGATCGGGCAAGTTTTTTCTTGACGGGCCGGTGGGGAATTTGCGAGTATCCGAGGGAAGCACGCCGGGTTGCCGCCCGACGTGTCCTGTTTCAGGCTATTTTAGCAGTTCAAGAACCACGTCCAAGAGCCATTGCAGTAGCCCTTGGACAACGCGGATGATGAGTTCTCGCATCATTGGCGTTCTTCTTTTTCCTATGCGGCCATGTGTTGGCAAACCGCACTGTCAGCCGCAATACAGTGCGGCAGCAGGGTAAGGGGAAGAAGCAGCACCCCTGGGAATTGGACTTCCGACAGGGTAGCAAATCAGTCTGAACAAAGAAAGCCCCCAAGAATCACTGCCTGGGGGCTTTTTTGCTTTTCAAGCGCAAGCGCACAACTACCACCACCACCACAAGCCAAGAGGCTGGAAGGCGGGGGTAGGGGGTGGTGGTTGTTTCTTATTCTGTATCTTTGTCTGTATCTGTATGTGGGCGTTACATTTTGGCGGATGAAACGCTAGTGAAACGGGGATGAAACGCTGGTGAAACGGGGTGAAACGGGGTGAAACGCACACGGTAGGTACCGGTCGCAACAAACGGGCAAATTGTCCTGATCAGCCGGTGCCTCGTGGCAAGCCGCCCAGATTACGCCAGGGTCGCGCCTGGATGCAGCATGGCCAGTTTGCCCACCAGGAGAAGGCTTGTCCTGCGTTACTGTGTGGGGTGGTGTCCATTTCCAGCCAGCATCCTTTGCCATTCCGAAAAGGGTTTTGATCGTGGTGCCGCCACCCGGTTTGATTGACTTCCAAGTATCCCGGCAATCGGTCTGCTGGTAAGACTTTCCGCCCCGGCTCCAACCGTCAAACACAGCAAAGCCTGAATCACCCAGCTCTGCCTTGATGGCCATGCCAGCCTGCACCCATTGCTCCCGGTCACAATCCGGGGAGATGGTGTGTAATGCGGATGTGATCTCTTCCGGGGTTGGGGATGACCCTTGTCTCTCCGGTCTGAATCCGCTAGAATTGCTTCCGAAATTAGACTGTTGCCGTGTTTCAGAACCCCGCCCAGCTGGCCCTGTGGCGGGGTTTGGCGTTGTATCCACGTGCCGCCCACTCAACCCTGAACCGGGTTGGCAGCAACGGCCTTGCGTGGACGGCCACGATGGCGAACCAGGGTAGCGGTGCCATCAGCCTGTGGTGCAGGGGGTGGGGTAGATGCGGTCTGCTGCACAATCTTGGTAGGCTGGCGGCTCTCCAGCCAAGCGGCGATGACATCTTCGCGCCAACCAACGTTACGCGGTCCGAGTTGGATCGGCGGTGGCAGGTGGCCCTTGGCGACCCAGTCCCCAAGGGTGCTCCGTTTGATTCCCAACAGTGACATGACCTCGGTGCGTCGCAGAACGCGGCTTATCGGAACGGGGGAGTTGGGTGCGGCAAATTCGACGGGTTGCCCGTTGGCAAAATTCAGTCGTTTGACGGGTGAGGGGTGGCAGTCCTTGTGCATAATCGTTTCCTTTCGGCATGTGGTGAAAACATGGCGAACAGGAAAGCGCATAAAAAGGGGGGGTGTCATGGAAGCGAATTCGGCGCGCCGAATGCGATTGTTATTGAATTTGTTGGTTTATTTTTCGGGAATCGGCGCAGATCGGCGCGCCGATGGCTTAGGGTGATGATTACCAGGTTTTTTTGATAATCCGTTTCATTCGTTCGTCGCCAATCCCAGCCCACTCTGGCCTTTCCAGCAATTGGACGATAACCCATTCCTTGGTTGCGGGTTTGCCTGACGCAAGAAGCGTCTTGCCAAGCATCTTAGCCGCCGCCTGTAAAGCCTTGTCGCGGGCATCCGTTTCGGTCTCCGTTTCCTGGGGTGTTTTGCTGTCAGCACTCATCGACACAGGGTTGCCGTTCCCGTCCACAAGGTTGACATTCAGTGTCCCGGTGATGTTGATGGGTGGTGTGGCGCGTTCACTTCCTGACGGTACATTGCCGCCAACTGACAGGCACGGTTTCAAGTAATCCAAGATGGCATCCTTTTTTTGAATTGTGCTGTCCCGCTCCTGGATCTCCAATTTTGCGTCATGGATGGCGGCATCCTTTGCCCTGGTTTCCATGTCTTTCTGAATCTTTATCGCGGCCATTAACAAAACCATGGCGTTCTGGTCCGGCCTTGATCCTCGGAATGTACCACTCTTTGGTATTGCTATGACGTCGCTGATTTCCCCTCTGGCCAGCAGTTGCCGCAAGGCGGTAAACGCCTCCCTGGCCGCAACCATGGCTATAATTGCGTGGTCAGAAATCTCATCATCCACATCGGGAAGGCGTCGCGCCAATGAAAGCAAGTTGTTCAGGCATTCATCCATATCGGGTGGACAGGTCAAGATTGCCCCGTCCAGGTATTGGGCAAGTCCAGGTGTCAGAGATGAGAATTGCGCAATATTTAAAATGTTTTCGGCATCAAATATGCTTCTCGCCGCACGAAGGTCCAGCGACGAATAACCTGAAAGCCGCTCTACAATTTCAGGCTCAGGACAGTCATCAATGATCGTATTGCCCGATTTCATCCTGTACGTAAGGCCCGGCCACACGTACACGGCATGAGAGTTGGCAATTCCTTGTTGTTTAATCCCCCACAAACCACGAGCTTCCATGATAGTCGTTATCAGACGCATGGCGGGGGTGGTTCTTGGCTCTTCCAGATGCGGAAAACCTCCAAACAACGGGCACCATGCGCCTGCTGGCCATTCAATTGACATTTCTGCCTCCTTTCAAGGCATGGTCCTTTCGTGAGCAGCCCGGCCAGGGGGTGAAAGGATTCCCCTTTTCCGTTGGCCGACGTAGGCCGGGCATTCGTTCAGCAGGATTCAGACTGTGACCGCTCTCATCGGCACCACGTTCCGTCCTGCCAGTTGGTCCAGGTAGTCAGCCCAGGATTGCATCATGCGCCGACGTTCGGGCATGTGTTCCGCGTAGTTGTAGGCGGCTCGCACACTGTCCCGCTCTGCATGGGCAAGCTGCCGCTCTATTGCGTCGCGGTGCCAACCCTGTTCATTCAGGATCGTTGATGCCATAGACCGGAAGCCGTGCCCGGTCATCATGCCAACCTCGTACCCCATGGCAGCAAAACATTTTGACGGTATTTTTGACGGTATTCGAAAAAACACACAAACAAACAATGATTTAATATCAATATCTTAATGCGTCAATATGGTTGTGGGCGTGGCACCAAATCCCCTTCCAGGATGTTCCGGCGAGTTGCAAAAGAGCCAGAAAGATAAACGCTTTCCGGCTCTTTTGCGTTTGAAGCATTCCGCAGGATTTCAGTGCTTGCCATCCGTTTTATGCCGGTACTGTTCGATTGGTTGCCTTCCCTCTTTCCACCTCAGTCCGACACAACGATATCCACAATTCTCTCTCCTTGCTCAGACATCCGAGAGCAAAACATGGGCAGGATGTTTAACGTGCATTATTGCTCTATTTGTTTAATTTAAAATAAAAAAATCCCGCAAAAAACATATTGTGTTTGTGCTGTCGCTTCCGCTACAATAGTAGTCGACTGATGGGTGTGAAGGCTGTTGCAACCCGTTTAACAGAGTCGTGTGAGGTTACGAACGTGAGTACTCCATTGTCCTTCAATTTGCGTGAGTTATTGGGCGACCTGCAGGCGAATCCGGTGGTTTTGAATATGAATTCGGAGCCGGTGGGGGATCTGGCCCATGTGCCCAGTACGGCCTTGTTGCTGGAGGGTGAGTTTCATCGGGTGGGCAGTGATCTGCTCATCATCGGGCCCGACGGGGAGCGGTTTACCATCGAGGGCTATTTCGCCACCGATCACCCGGCCACTCTGGCGACGACCAATGGCCGGTTTCTGCTGCCGGAGACGGTGGAGCTGTTGTTGGTGGGAGACAGTGCCAGATCCGCCGGGACGCTGGTGGCGGGCCCGGATATGGTCAGTGAGGCGGGAGAAGCCATCGGTAACATTGGCGAGATTACCGGTCAGGCGACGGCCAAAAACAAGGCGGGCGTCGTGCGGGAGTTGGCCAAGGGGGATCCCATCTTTCGGGAAGATGTCATCAAGACGGAAAAGGGGGGGCTGATCAAGCTTGTTTTCAAGGACAAAACCCTGTTGCAGTTGGGTGAAAGTGCCAATATTGTCCTGAATAAATATGCCTACAACCCCGATGCCAAAGAGGGCAACTTTGAGGCCACCGTTACCCGTGGCATGTTCAAGTTTGCCAGTGGGGATCTGGCCAAGCAGCATGCCGGGCGTCACAGCCTGCTCAAGACCCCGACTGCCCAGATTGGCGTGCGGGGGAGCGAACTGCAGGGAGAGGTGGCCGCCGATGGCAAGACGACGGTCGTGCATACCTCCGGTGTGTTGGATATTGCCGACGCCCAGGGGCAGGGAACCGTCACCTTGTTGCAGCCGGGTATGGCGACGGTGGTGACCACCGAAGGGCCGCCGCAACAGCCGTTCCAGGCTCCACCCTCCATGATACAGCAGTTTGCCAGCCAGTTGCCAGCCAGCCTGCCGGACAAAAAAGGGGATGACGGCAAAGAGGCGGCTGCGGACAAGGAGAAGGGAGCCGACGCCAAGGGCGGGGAGAAGGGCGGAGAGGCCAAGGGGGAAGAGGGAAAGAAGGGAGAGGGCAAAGGAGAGAAGGGGGGGAAAGAGGAGAAGAAGGAGGAGAAGGAGGAGAAGAAGGAGGACAAGGATAAAAAGGAGGACAAGGAGAAGAAAGACGACAAGAAGGGAGACAAGGGAGAAGCGGACGCAAAAGGCGATTCCAAAGCAGAAAAAGGGAGCAGCGATTCAGACGCAAAACCGGAATCCAAGGGGGAGAAATCGGCCGCTGCGGATAAAGGGGGCAAGGCCGGGAGTGAACCCGGTCAAAAAGGGGCTGACGTGGCTTCGGATGGTCCGCCCAAGGCTCTCGATGGTGACGGCTCCAAACCTTCAACCGGCTCCTCCAAGGCAGGCGAGACCCCGGTTGGTGGAACCGGGGCGGGGCACACCTCTTCCCCCATGGGTGACACTTACCATGCGATGCAGCAGGCGGGTGAAGGGGGGTTGGGGATCGTTGGGGTGCCGCAGGGAGCTTCGCCACCGTCGTCGCCGTCGTCGGCTGTACTCTCCGCGCCACCACCACCACCGCCATCGTCATCAACCACTGTACTGACGACAGCCCTGCCGCCGCCGACGATGCCGCCAGCGACGGTACCGCCAACGACGGTGCCGCCAACGACGATACCGCCTGATACGGCACCACCTGCCGGGAGTACCTCGTCGCCGCCACCGGCGGATGCCACCACAGCCACGACAGCACCCGCACCGTCGCCAACCAGTCCGCCGGCCACGACTGCGCCGAGCGTGTTGAGCGGTGTTCTTTTGGATGCCGCCGTGGAAGGGGTTCAATACCATACCGCCACCCAGTCCGGTGTGACCGGTCCAGGGGGTACTTTTTCCTATATGGCCGGTGAGACGGTCTATTTTAACCTGGGAGCCATCAATCTGGGTCAGGCGGTGGGGGCGGCGCAATTGACTCCGTTGGATTTGACGGCTGGCAATCTGACGGCGACCACCAACATTATTCGCCTGTTGCAAACGTTGGACGGGGACAGCATGCCCAGCAATGGCATCGTGATTCCGGCCGCTACACTCAGCCTGGCGGCTGGCGTTACGGGGGCGAACCCGTTGCTGGATAACGTGGCGGCCTTTGAGAGCAACCTGGCCTCGTTTCTGCTCTCGGCGTCCATTCCCAATGGGGCGTTGATCCCGGAAGGGTATGCCTGGTTTCACTTTGTAGGCACGGCCAGTCCGATCTATGCGTTGTCCAATGCCAATGGGCAGGGGGCGCGGCTGGATGGTGCGGTCGCAGGCGATTACGCGGGGTTTGCGGTCAGTTCGGCGGGGGATGTCAATGGCGACGGCTTTGATGACCTCATCATCGGGGCTGATCAGGCCTACGGTGGGGTTGGGGCTGCCTATGTGGTGTTTGGTTCCGCGTTCGGTATCGCCTCCCAGCTCAACCTTTCCAGTCTGAGTGGTACCAACGGGTTTCGCCTGGACGGTGACGCAGCGGGGGATTTGACGGGTCATGCGGTCAGCAGCGCAGGGGATGTCAATGGTGACGGGTTTGATGACCTGATCGTCGGTGCCTACAAGGCAACCTCCAGCTATCTGGAGGGCGGCTCCAGTTATGTCGTTTTTGGTCAACCCTCATTCAGCCCCTCCATTGCCCTGTCCAGCCTGAACGGCGCAAACGGTTTCCGGCTGAATGGTGCCAACAGTTATGGCCATGCCGGCGACGCGGTCAGTACGGCGGGCGACATGAACGGCGACGGTTTTGATGACCTGATCATCAGCGAGCCGGGTGGCACCGGTGCCGTTTATGTGGTGTTTGGCAAGTCCGGGGGATTTGCCTCTCTCCTGGATCTGACCACTCTGAATGGCAGCAACGGGTTTCGTCTGGACGGGGTGGCGGCGGGTTCTGTGAATGCCGCCTGGGATGTCAATGGTGATGGATACGAAGATATCATCGTCGGCGCGAGCCAATTCAGTGGCGCGGTCGGTGCCGCATTTGTTGTGTTTGGTCACTCCTCTGCTTTTAACTCTGCAATCGCGTTGTCCGCTTTGGGCAGCAGTGCAGGGTTCCGGCTGGATGGGGTTGCCGCCGGGGATTATGCCGGCTTTGCGGTCAGCGGGGCCGGAGATGTTAATGGGGATGGGCTGGCGGACCTGATCGTTGGGGCTCATGGAGTCAACGGCGATACGGGTGCCAGTTACGTGGTGTTTGGCAAGACAGCGGCTTCCGGTCCGCTCGGCCTGGGTGCGCTGAATGGTGCCAATGGTTTTCGTCTGGATGGTGAAGTCGCGTGGGATCGTTCAGGCAACTCGGTGGCCGGGATAGGGGATTTTAACGGCGATGGTTTTGACGATCTGTTGGTCGGATCGCCCGGGGGCAGCGCGACCGGCCTGGATGCAGGCACGGCCTATGTGGTATTTGGCGGCGCAAGTTTTGCGGCAAACGTGGCCCTTTCTGCCTTGAACGGTGCCAACGGTTTCCGGTTGGATGGTTTGTTGGCGGGTGGCGAGTTGGGCTATTCGGTCAGTGGGGCCGGGGATGTCAACGGGGACGGTTTTGCCGATCTGATCCTCGGGGCCCCCTTTACGGATGCGAACGCTGCGGTGGGCTCGGGCTCCAGTTTTATTGTCTATGGCGGCTCGTTTGCCGGTGCGACCACCCTGATTGGCAGTATCGGTAATGACACATTGACGGGTACGACGGCGGCAGAGCGGTTGATCGGCGGGGCAGGTGATGACATTTTGATCGGGAATGGTGGGGGGGATCTTTTCCTTGGGGGGGCGGGCAACGATACCATCATCGTTCCTGACCTGTCGTTTGGGCAGGTGGATGGCGGCAACGGCAGCGATATTCTGAAATTGTCCGGGGCAAATCTCAGTTTTTCCTTGGCTGCACTGGCCGGTCGGGTTGATAACATTGAGGTGCTTGATATTACCGGCAGTGGCAACAACACGGTGGCACTGACCGTTGCGGATCTGCGCAATCTGTTTGGTGGTCATTTGCGAGTGGATGGCGATGCGGGAGATGTGATCAGTGCGGGGGGAGGCTGGTCCGTTCCGGTCTCGGTCGTCATCGGTCTCTACAACTATTGGGAGTACAGGCAGGGGGGGGTGGTCTTGCAGGTCAAGACCAGCGCAGACCAGTCGGGCATCGGCGTGGATCATATCCTTCTGGCCAGTCTGAATGGCAGCAACGGCTTTCGCATGGATGGTGTCACAGCCGGTGACTATTCGGGCCGGTCGGTCCATTCGGCCGGGGATGTCAATGGGGATGGGTTTGACGATCTGATTGTGGGCGCACGGGATGCCAGCCCGAACGCGCTCGCCGGTGCGGGCTCCAGCTATGTGCTGTTTGGTGCCGCGTCCGGTTTTGCCTCGACCGTCCAACTCTCCAGTCTGAATGGTGGCACCGGCTTCCGCCTGGATGGCGCAACGACTGGCGACTCCTTTGGCATCTCGGTCAGTTCGGCGGGGGATGTCAACGGGGATGGTCTGGCTGATCTCATCATCGGTGCCCATACGGCGGATCCGAATGGCACCTCCTCCGGTGCCAGTTATGTGCTGTTTGGTCAGACAGCGGGCTTTGCCAGTGTGATCAATGTCAGCTCTTTCAATGGCGCGACCGGTTTTCGTTTGAGTGGGGTGGCAACGGGAGATACATCGGGTTGGTCGGTCAGTTCGGCGGGAGATGTCAATGGGGATGGTCTGGATGACCTGATTGTCGGGGCCCGCTATGCCGATCCGAACGGCGTGACCGATGCCGGTTCCAGCTATGTGGTCTTTGGTCATGCCGGTGCTTTTGCATCCATACTTGAACTCTCCAGACTGGATGGCAAGACCGGCTTCCGCCTGGATGGCGTTGCAACGACCGATTGGGCCGGTTTTCCCGTCCATTCGGCGGGGGACATCAATGGTGACGGTTTTGATGATCTGGTTGTCGGGGCATTGCAGGCCGACCCGAGCAGTTTGAGCAATGCGGGTTCCGGTTATGTACTCTTTGGCCAGGGTACGGGCTTTCATTCCGCAGTCAGCCTTTCCAGCCTGAATGGCAGTAACGGTTTTCGTCTGGATGGTGTGGCAGCCGGTGACGGACTGGGTCGTATCGCCTCGGCAGGGGATGTCAACGGCGATGGTTTTGATGACCTGATTGTGGGGGCAGCCGGGGCCGACCCGAATGGCCTCGCGGGTGCCGGGTCCAGCTATGTGATCTTTGGCAAAATGTCGGGCTTTGGTTCCGCCATCCAGCTGTCCACCCTGGATGGCAGCACCGGCTTTCGTCTGGATGGATCGAAGGCGGGTGCGGCGGTGGGCGTCTCGGTCAGTTCGGCCGGGGATGTCAATGGCGACGGTTTTGACGATCTGCTGGTGGGCGCACAAGGAGCCAATGCCTCTGGCGTCGCCGATGCCGGTTCCAGCTATGTAATCTTTGGCAAGGCATCCGGGTTTGCTGCGGTGTTCAACCTTTCCGCCCTGAGTATCAGCGCAGGTTTTCGCCTGGATGGTCTGGGTGCCTCTGATCTGCTGGGTTACTCGGTCAGTGCGGCCGGGGATGTCAACGGTGATGGGTTTGATGACCTGATTGTGGGGGCCAAGGGAGCCGATCCGAATGGGACGACAAATGCCGGTTCCAGCTATGTGATCTTTGGCGGCACTTTTCTGGGTACGGTCACCTATCTCGGAGCCGGTGGGGTTGATACCTTGACCGGAACGGCGGCGGCGGAACGGTTTGTGGCGGGTGGTGGCGATGATACCTTGACGGGTGGCGGTGGGGCGGACTCCCTGCATGGGGGGCAGGGGAATGACCTGATCGTCGTTCCTGACCTGACCTTTCTGTTGCTGGATGGCGGTACCGGTTTGGATACCCTCTCTCTGTCAGGCAGCGGTACGGTTTTAGACTTGGGTGCCGTGCGGGGTCGGCTGGAATCCATTGAAGTCATCAACCTGACCGGTACCGGCAACAATACGCTGCGGCTGACAGCGTTGGACCTGCTGAATCTTTCCGAGGCGACCAACACGCTGATCGTGGAGGGCGATGCCGGGGATGTGGTCAATACCTATGGTCCATGGACAGATTTGGGGGTTACGGGCAGCTATCACAGCTACAGCCGGGGTCAGGCCATTTTGCAGGTGGCGACGGCGGTGACGGTAACCCCGGTCAATGCGCCGCCCAGCGGCCACGATGCGATCATCACGGTTCCCGCAAGCGGTTCCCATACCTTTACTGCGGCCAATTTTGGTTTTTCTGATCCTGTTGACAACGATTGGACGACCAAAACCTGGTCCGCGCTTGACCCGGACTCCGGTGCAGCCGGGTATGCCAGTGCCTGGGATGCCGGAGTGGGGGATGTGGATGGGGATGGGCGGGTTGATATTGTGGCGGGGGCCGATACGACAGGTGGGGTGGCCTTCTACAAGCAGACGGCGTCCCGTGTTTTTTCCCCGCAGTTGACCACCCCCACTGCCGCGCCATTTGAGTTTTATGGGGCGGATCTGGTGGATCTGAATGCCGATGGGCTGATGGACTTTATCTCGGCTGGTCCCAATGGTGCCGCCAACAGCCCGAACAATATTTACCAGTTCAGTGGTGGGGGCTACACCTATGTCGGCAATCTGTACGGGCTCAGCGGCAATACGGTTGCTTTGTATGGGCAGGAGGTTCTCCACCTGGATCTGAACCAGGACGGAAAACAGGATTTGATCTGGACCGGCAACATGGGTGTAACTGTCGGTCTTAATACCACGGTTGGTACGGGAACGCCCAGCTTTTCCATCTCCTCGTTTTCAGCGGCCAACTACTCCTACAAGGGGGCCGTGGGGGATTTTAACGGTGATGGACTGAAAGATGTGTTGGCCACGACCCAGGGGAGCACGGCAACCACCCAGTTTTTTGGCAACGGGACAGGCAGTTTTTCCAGTTCGTCGACCAGTTTGGTTTTACCGGTCAATGGTTATGCTGTGGCGGCCGGCGATCTGAATGGCGACGGGTATGATGATGCCGTCTTTGGCAATGGGGCCTCCAGCGGTGCTTATTATGTCTCCCTGGGTTCGGCGGCGGGTCTGCAGGCGGCCACGGCCTACACCTTTACCGGTTCGAGCGGGCAGAATTTGTTGGGGGTGGCGTTGGGTGATCTGGATGGTAATGGCAAGTTGGATCTGGCCATCAGTTCCAACAGCACGACCTATCTGCTCTCTGGCAATGGAGATGGCACCTTCACCTATCAAACCCTGATGAGCGGCGGTTCCATGGCCTTGACCATCCAGGATGTGGATGGGGATGGTTTGAAGGATGTGGTGACAAACTACTCTGGCAGCGGGGTGAATATTATTTTTCAGAACGCCTCTGGCGGCCAAACCCTGTCCAGTGTGGTCATTACCAGCCTGCCTACCGTGGGTACATTGACGCTGAGTGGTTCTGCTGTGACGGCGGGTCAGGAGATCAGTGCCGCCAACTTGGGCAATCTGGTCTACACCCCGGTTGCGGGGGCTACGGGTTCTCCCTATGCCGATTTCAGCTTCCAGGTGCGGGATTCCGGTGGCACCGCCAACGGCGGGATGGATCTGGATCCCACCCCCAATCGGATCACCCTGAGGGTGGCGGATGTGACGGCTCCCACGCTGCTCAGCAGTACCCCGGCCGACAATACCACATCTGTGGCGACCAACAGCAACATTGTGTTGACCTTTAACGAAAATGTGGTGGCCGGGACAGGCAATATCATACTCAGCAACGGTGCCGGGGATGTTCGTGCCATCAATGTGACGGACAGTTCGCAGGTGATTGTCAGTGGTGCCACGGTTACCATCAACCCGACCAATGATCTGCTCGCGGGGGCCAACTACAATGTGCAGTTTGGCAGTGGGGTGATCAAGGATACGGCGGGCAACAGTTTTGTCGGCATTTCGAACGCCACCACGCTGGATTTTACGACCGTTCCCAGATCCGCCCTGAGCTTCAATGGTGCGACGACCAACAGCATGGTGGACTTTGGCGATGTGAACCAGTTGGATGGGGTCAGTCAGTATACCCTGGAGGGCTATGTCTATTTCAATGCGCCATTCACCGCCTCGGAGACGGTTTTTGCCAAACGGACTGCCGATACGGATCGGGCACTGATGTTGCAGGCTTACGATACCAGCGGCCATATGGCGGTTGCGGTGGATAGCGGGTATGGCTACATGACCGGTACCGGCCTGAACACCAACCAGTGGTATCATCTGGCCATTGTCTACGATGGTGCGCAGGCGACCGATGCCACCCGGTTGCAGTTTTATGTGGATGGACAGCTTCAGACCCTCTCTTTCCTGGGTGCGGTGCCCACCGTTACCCAGAATTCCGCTTCCCGGTTTATCATGGGTGCCGAGTATAGTGGCACTGTTGTCCCGACAACGGCCGATGGTCTGGTCGGGTTTAACGGCAAGGTGGATAATGTGGCCCTGTGGGGTACTGCGCAGACACAATCTGCCATCCAATCCCACGTGACGACCGCGTTGGCAGGCAACGAGGCCGGTCTGCTCGGGTACTGGGATTTTGCGGCGCAGAGTGGTTCGACGGTTGCGGATATGACGGCCAGTAATTTGGTCGGCACCATGATTGATACGGGAGTTCAGTGGGTGATGGCGCAGCCGGGCAGTGATCCTTTGGTGCTGGATCTGAACGGGGATGGCATCCATCTGACGGCACCGGGGACCGATGTGCGCTTTGACATGAATGGGGATGGTATACTGGATTCGACCGGCTGGATTGGTGCGCAGGATGGCTTGCTGGTCTTTGACCGCGACGGGGATGGTCATATCCAGAGCATTCGGGAGGTGATCTCCGAGTGGAGCACACCCAATGTCGGGTCAAGTCTGGAAGCCTTGGCCACATGGGACAGCGATCACAATGGTTGGATGGATGCCAATGATGCCGCTTTCCACCAGCTGCGGGTCTGGGTGGATCAGGATCAGAATGGCATTTCCAACCTTCAGGAGTTGCATACGCTCACCCAGTTGGGCGTTACGGCCCTGGGTTTGACCCTGGACCGCAACGGGGCAACCCTCATGCAGGGCAACCGTGTCAACGGTTTTGCCCAGGTGGTGTATGAGGATGGCCACCAGGGCAGCATGGCGGAGGTGCAGTTGGCGTTTGACACGATTACCCAGCCGGCGGAGGCTACCCAAAGTGACGCAGCCGAGCCACCCGTTGCTCCTGCTGCTGAGACGCCTGTTGCCACAGCCGTCAGTGACCAGGGGGATGACAGTCGCCTGGCCGGTATTCTTAACTGGGAGGGTGTTGACTTTCAGTTGGAGGGGGATACGGTCAGGATGGTGGAGACCGGTTCTGCTTTGGACCTGACCCGGTTGTTGGCGGACCGGGCCGATCTCGCCATTCACAAGGTGGAGATGACGGGTGCGGGCAACAATACGCTCAATATTGAGGATATTCTGGATTTTTCAGGCACGTCGCTGCAGGTGAAGGGGGAGGCCGGGGATGTTGTCAACCTCCAGCGTGCCATCGATACCGTGTTGAGCACCAACAGTACCGTGGTTGTGGATGGGGTCAGCTACGCAACGGATGCAACGGGTCATGCGACTATCGGCTCGGACAGCTATGTGGTTCATAAAACGCTGGATGGCCTGCATACCCTGTTAGTGGAAGGGGAGGTTGTGCTAAACTGCCTGAGCTGAGGGTAGCCCGGGTGCGCCTGTTGTGTATTACAGCAGGGAGAGAGGCTGGAAAATTTTGCAGAGAGAAGGTCGTTCATGAGATCGATAACCGGAGGGGTGCTTTGTGTGGGCGCGGTCGTTGTGGGTTTGGCGGCGACGTTTTCTGTCGCCGGTGCGGCCGAACGGCTGGTGGTCAACGGGGACGGCACGATTACGGACCACAAGGCCAAATTGGTCGGGCTGGCCAAGGCGGACTGTTTCAGCGGCAGAAAGTGGGAGTATGCCCAGACGGCGGTGGGGAACATTGCCAGTGGTGTGTGTGGTTTGACGGACGGTTCCGCGCCGGGCAGTTGGCGTTTGCCGACCAAGCGGGAGTTGCCCATTTTGCTTGAGTGGAAAAAAAGCCGCATCTTTCAAGGCGTGCATGCCGATTTTTATTGGTCGAGCACCACCCATGAGGAGGATGAGTCGCTGGCGTGGGTGATTTATCTGGGTACAGGTTATGTTGGCAGCGATGCCAAGGAGAACAAGAGCGAGCTTTGGCCGGTGCGCGATCTGCCGCAGTAGCTGACACCTTCCTTCAAGCGGTTGCAGACCTCGGCAACCGCTTGAAAAAAACATCAGATCCTGTCCTGCGGGAAGAGCAACTGCGCGTCACCATAGGAATAAAAGCGGTATCCATGGGCAATGGCATGGGCATAATCCCGATCCAACCGTCGTTTACCGATAAAAGCGGCCACCAGCATGAGCAGAGTGGAACGAGGCAGATGAAAGTTGGTGATCAACCCATCCACGGTACGAAAACGATAGCCAGGTAAAATAAACAGGCCGGTCTCTCCTGCAAAGGGCCGCACCCGACCGCTGGGCAAAGCCGCACTCTCCAACACCCGTAACGCCGTGGTACCGACCGCAATGACCCGACCTCCACGGGCATGGGTGGCGTTGATCAGACGGGCCGCCTGAGGAGAGAGGAGACAGCGTTCGTGGTGCATGCGATGCTGTGCCAACCGCTCTTCCCGAACCGGTTGAAAGGTGCCCGGCCCTACATGCAGGGTAACCGTGGTGGTTTGAATCCCCTGCGCCCGCAGACGGGCCAGCAGGGGCAGGGTTAAATGGAGCCCGGCGGTCGGGGCCGCCACCGCACCGGGATGACGGGCAAAGACGGTCTGGTAACGCTGTCGATCTTCCTGGGGATCGGAGCCGGTTATGTAGGGTGGCAGCGGCAAGTGACCATGTTGCTGGATCGCCTCTCCCACCGATGCCCCGGTCGCCTGCAACCGGACCCGAAAGCCGCTGGCCAACCGTTCCACAAGGGTGGCATGAAACCCGGGGGCAACGGTGAGGGTCAGGCCGAGGGGAACTTTTTTATTGCCACTGGCCATGGCCTCCCACTGGTCCGCCTCCGGCAGCGGTCTGATCAACAAAATTTCAATGCGGCCTCCAGAGGGTTTTCTGGCCCACAAGCGGGCCGGGATGACCCGGGTGTCGTTCAAGACCAGCAGATCTCCCGGGGCCAACCAGTCCGGCAGGTGACGGAACAGCCGATCCTGGATGGTGTGCGGCAAACTGACCATCAGGCGGGAACGGTCCCGGACCTTGACGGGGCGTTGGGCGATTCGCTCCTGGGCCAACCGATAGTCAAAATGGCTGAGACGCCAAGAAGTGGAAGGGGAGTACAATGGGGCTCCTCTTTTGTCAGCGTTTGCGGTAAAAAATCCATTGCAGGGGTCCGGGGAGCGTCACGGTCCCCGGTGGGGTGCAGGGGCAAAGCCCCATATGTGCAACATGATGACCGTACCCATGCTTTTTCTAATCCATGCTTTTTCTGATCTTTTCAAACATTTTTCTAATCTTTTCAAACTATTGCAGGGGTCCGGGGACCGTCACGGTCCCCGGTGGGGTGCAGGGGCAAAGCCCCTGCATGCAAGGGCGCGCTTTTACCGAAGCAAATTTCCGCAGGAAATTTGCGCAGCGCGCCCAAAACGCCCCGCAGGGGCACTCCTGGAGGGCGGCAGCCCGACCGAGAGCTGGCCAAGTTTGGGAGGGTTTGGAAAAAAAACATTCCTGGCCTTGTATCAAACAAAAAGCGTAATACAATCAAAGCGTAATATCCGAGCGTTCTGGTTTCTTATCCAAATATTTTTCATAACATAGCCGTGCGGGTCGGGCTGCCGCCCTCCCAAGGTCGCCCCTGCGGGGCGGTTTTGTGCGCGTTGCGCAAATTTTCTGCGAAAATTTGCTTTGGGAAAACGCGCATTTCAGCAGGGGCTCTGCCCCTGCACCCCGCTGGGGAGCGTGACGCTCCCCAGACCCCTACAATCGTTTAAAGGGAGATCGCAATCATGTCGGCGCATATGGGGCTTTGCCCCTGCACCCCACCGGGGACCGTGACGCTCCCCAGACCCCTGCAATCGTTTAAAGGGAGATCGCAATCATGTCGGCGCATATGGGGCTTTGCCCCTGCACCCCACCGGGGACCGTGACGCTCCCCGGACCCCTGCAATTGTTTTAAAAGATCAAGAAAAGCATGGGTATCATTCCCCCCCGCCGTCAATGATGGCCTTTGCGATCCCAAAGCGTCTTGATTTCGACAATTTTTGGCAAAATGCTTTCAAACAGTTTAACCAGTTTGGGATCAAAATGGCTGCCTGCACCCTTTTGGATCTCTGCCACGGCCTCTGGAATGCCCCAGGGCTCTTTGTAGGGACGCTGCATGGTCAAGGCATCAAATACATCAGCCAAGGCAACAATACGGGCAGATTCCGGGATGGCTTTCCTGGCCAAGCCACCGGGATAGCCGCTGCCATCCCACTTTTCATGGTGGCGCAAGGCAATTTCAGCGGCCAGGATAAAAAGGGGGGTATCGCTCTTGCTGAGAATTTTGTGGCCGATTTCGGTGTGGGTTTTCATGATTTCCCACTCATCCGGCGTCAGTTTGCGGGGGGCCTTTAAAATGTTGTGTGGAATGCCCACCTTGCCGGTATCGTGCATGGGTGCTGCCAACTCCAGCCGCTCCGCGAGTTGATCGGGCCACTCGGCTGCATCAGCGATGGCACGGGCATAGGCGGCCATCCGCCAGATATGGGTGCCGGTGTCGGTATCATTGTAATGTCCCGCCTCACCCAGCATAAAAATGGCTTCCCGCTGGCTGTCCTCCAACTCTTTGGCCCGCACCAGCGACAGATGGGTTTGAATGCGCCTGAGTACAACAGGACTGGAGACAGGCTTCGGAATATAATCCACCGCCCCGGCATCAAAGGCCCTGGCCTCATCCTGCGGTGTGTTCATGGCAGTGATAAAAATGACGGGAATTTCCTGGGTGAGCGGGTTGGCCTTCAGCTTTTCACATATCTCAAAGCCGTTGATCTCCGGCATCATGATATCCAGCAGCACAATGTCAGGCCTCTCCTGCAGGGCCAACTCCAACGCTTGCGCGCCACTGATCGCAAGGGTCAGGAGGTACTGCTCTTTCAGAATATGATGCAACAGCATCAGATTATTGGGCTCATCGTCCACAATCAAAATTTTTTTCATGGTTGGCTCTTTCCCCGTTTTTGCTATTGACGCAGCGCATCCCGGTGTTGAGCCAGCCATTGCATCGCCAGGATGCTGGGACTGGTGTTGAATTCGCCGGCAGCAGCACGCGCCATGGCCTGGGAAAAGGGCATCGGTAAAACCTGAATGTCCTCATGCTCGTGCAACAATCCGCCGCCCGAATCGGCCCGGTTGGTGCTGTCGATGATTCCCAGGAACAGATGTAAACGCTCATTGCTCAGATTGGGGCTGGTAAAATAACTGAGGATGGGCCGCAGTTCGGTAACCGTCCAGCCAACCTCTTCCAGCACCTCCCGGCGGGCATTGGCCGGAAAATCGTTATCCACGCAGTTGCCCGCGACAATTTCCAGGCACCAGCCCGGCTCTCCGGCCAGGTAGGCACCAATGCGAAATTGCCGGATCAGGATAACAGTATCCGTCACAGGATCATAGGGCAGAACGGCAACAGAATGGGTGCGCGACAGGGTTTCGAGTTGAATCTCCGGGGTCATGCGACCATCGAATCTTTGATAGCGCAGGCGAATATTTTCCAGGTGAACCCAGCCCCGATGCAGGTCAGTACGCTCTAAAATTTCTACTTTCATCTCTATTCGGTCATTCCGGTTGGGTGCAGGTTTGAGGATACCAAACCGATCATGGATGCAAAGACAGTGATCAGGTTGCCAGAGTCGGATAATAGACAACCACACCGTTGCGTCCGCCCTTTTTGACGGCATACATGGCCTGGTCAGCCGCCTGCAGCAATGCATCCACCGACTGGCCATGGGCGGGGAAGAGGCTGAGACCAATGCTGGCACCAATCTGGCAGAGATTGCCCTCCAGGACAAAGGGTTCATTCAATGCCTGGACAATTTTATTGCAGACCGCGACCGCATTTCCCTGGTCGCCGATATTGGAGAGAATCAAGGTAAACTCATCACCTCCCATCCGCGCCAACAGATCGGAATCCCGCAATTGTTGCCGCGCCCTCTCACTGACCGCTTTCAACAGTTGGTCGCCAATTTCATGGCCAAAGGTGTCATTGACCGCCTTGAAATGGTCCAGATCGATAAACCCCACCGCCAAGGTCTGCTGATAGCGGGCTGATCGGCGCACCTCCTGATCCAACAGCTCCCGGAAAAGCATCCGGTTGGGAAGTCCTGTCAGTGTATCATGGCTGGCCAGATGCTGTACCCGATCACTCGCCAGGGCACGGTCTATCACACCTGCCAGGGTGTTGGCAATGGTGGTCAGGAACGCCTCTTCCTCCAGATCATGGGGGTGACCATGGTCCACATAGAGATTGAGTATGCCCAGTAACTTTTCCTGAAACAGGATGGGTATGCAAAAATGACCATGCTCGCGAATGCCGTCAAAGGTGATGTCATGCCGCGCATCCAGGGCGGAAGAGAAGACAACCTCTCTTTTTTCTGCTGCTTTGCCGCACAGACAAAATCCGTAGGGTATCCGTTGACAGGCGTGGAGCAGGTGCGCGTGAAGATTTTTTTGCGCCACCATCTCCAGATGGTTATCCTCGGTAGCCAAAAAGATGGAGCCCTTGTACTGCATGGCCAGCCAGGGAACGGTGAGGACAATCTCCAGTGCCACCTCCAATTTGCGGCGCAGGCTCAAGGGCTCAATGCCAATTTCCAACAGGGCACTGATGGCAATCCGGTTGACATAGGCCCGCAGATCCCGACTCTCCAACAGTTTAAGTTCGGTGATGTCGCGAATGGTGGCGGTGTAATAGGTTTTGCCTTGTCGCTGCCACTGGGAGATGGATATTTCGACTGGAAATTCTCCCCCTTCACGCCGCAGGGCCACCCCCCTCAGGAGGGTGTGAGAGGTTCCCTGGTATCCTTTTGACGGGTCAATAAATTTTTTTTGCCATTGGGGTCCGATCCAGTGGGGGGCAAACAGGATGACAACGGAGCGTTGCAACAGCTCCTCTTCCGACCAGCCAAACATTTCCGAGCAGACATGGCTGCAAAAATGGACGATCCCTTCCGTATCAAATACCACCAGGGCATCCCGCAGGGATTGGGTCATTGCCCGGAGACGGGCCTCCCCCTCTTCCAACTGATGAAGATGGTTTTCCGCCTCCCTGTTGTGACGTTCCACCGCCCAGGCGAGCTGTTCCATGGATTCGGCAACCTCGGTCATCTCATCCTGGGCAGATCGTTTAAGATCGGCCAACTGGTTGCGGAGGGTGGGAGAGAAGGTATGGTGATGGCCGAACGCCTGTAAAATATTTTTCAACAAAACAACACGACCGGTCAGTCGGATGATCCAGCTTCCCAGAGACCACCGAAACAGCAGGGCAAGCAGTAAAAAGGCCAAGGGGCCGACCAGCGCAACTTCCCAGAAGGTAAAGATGGGGGTTGTGTGGTGCTGGATTACCCAGCGGACGGGTTCATCTGGCGTGTTGCTCCAGGGGAGCGTGATTTGATCATGGCGCAGCCCGTCCTGCCAAAAACTTCCATCTGCCGGGATCTTGGTTGACAAGGTCGTCGTGCCGAGAGAGCTGGCCACCGTCTGCCCCTGCCATTGCAAAAACAGATCGGTGTGCGGCAGGGCATTGAGATGGAGCAACCCATGCTCCACCGCAACAAACAGCACCAGTTGGGTAGGGCCTTGGGCACCTGCCCAGGCCGGCTCTGCGAACCAGCGCAGCAGGCGGGCATTTTTTGCGTCAAAAAACCAGCCGGATGGGTGCCGGATGACAAATTTTTCCGGGAGATGGATGGAAATATTGGCCAATCGGGCAATAATCCGGCTGTCCGGATTGACAAACAGGATGACGGGAAAACGGCTGCGATCCAAAAAATCCAGATCTTTCAACAATCCACTCTCTGTCGGGGCATGGGCAGCATCCAGGTCGCCTGGATGACTTTCGGCAAGATGGCTGGCAACCCGTACAGCCTCTGTCTGCCAGTCCCTCTCCAGACGCGCTATGGTCCCTTCGTAATGGTGTCGCAGGTCTGTCAGCAGAAGGTTGGTGGTGTTTTCCATGCCGATATGCTGTAGAGCCATGGCCAGCACAAGGACAACCGCCAGCGCGGACGACAAAACAGCCACCACCCGGATGGTGGCCTGTCGCAATAAGCTGGCGCGGTGTGCGGTCATTTATGTCATCTCCTCGAACGGACCCTGCTGAACCTGCCCAGCCATTTTGGCAGTTTTTATTGCGGGTTTCCAGCCAAAAGTGCGGGCAGGCAGGTCAATGGGAGACCTGGGAGCGTCCAGCCGCCTTGGCCCGGTAGAGGGCGGCATCGGCCTGCTCCGACAGCATGCTGTAGGAGCAGCCGGGTTGCCAACAGGCCAGGCCAATACTGACACCCAGCGGGGGTGCGTTCGGTGCGCGAATATTTAAACTGGCTACCACCTGGCAAAGCCGGTTCATGAGTTGTTGGGCGTTCTCCAGGGTGGTGTTGGGTAAAATCATGGCAAACTCATCCCCCCCCATGCGGGCCAGCAGGTCGGTATCCCGTACCATGGCGGTAAAGGCTTGGGATACCTGCTTTAATGCCGCATCCCCCTCGGCATGTCCCAGACGGTCGTTGATGGCCTTGAAATGGTCCAGATCCAGACAGGCCAACACCAGTGGCTGATGGTATCGTTCCGCTTTGGCCAGCTCCAGAGTGATGCGCTCTTCAAAGACGCGACGGTTGACCAACCCCGTCAGGGCATCCCGACGCGCCTGGTTGTACAGGGCCTCGTAGGCCAGCGTCCGTTGCA
The DNA here is from genome assembly GCA_002753505.1 of Magnetococcales bacterium HCHbin5. Taxonomy (GTDB): domain Bacteria; phylum Pseudomonadota; class Magnetococcia; order Magnetococcales; family Magnetaquicoccaceae; genus Magnetaquicoccus. The sequence continues at coordinate 22,953 of PEAG01000046.1, forward strand.
GGGGGCCATAGAGGTCCGGCAAAACCCCTTCCAGTATTTTGATACCTGTTCCTATCTGTGTACTGGATTCGGCATGGAACAGCAGCAGGATATCCTGTTGTTCGGGACTGACTGACCAGCCATGGTAGAAGAGCCGATAGTGACCCGCCACCCGGCCATGGATGGTTTTTTCCACAGGTGCCTGCAGGAGATCTGCGGCGGCCGACAGCAAAGCCTCTCTGGATTCCGTGTGGCAGGCATAGGCTGTGGAGGGGACAGGGGAGTCAAAATGGCGATAAACCAACAGTTGATGCGTCAAATATGGCATCAACCAGTGGGAAAAAGCTTCAACCATGGCGCACAGATCCAGGGTTTCGGCCAACCGGCGATGCAGTTCATAACTGCGCCCCAACCGTTCGGTCTGGCGTTTGTACTCCTGCAACTCTTCGATCATGTCGACAGGATAGCGCGCAAACAGAACGGGATTCACCAGTGGTCGTCGGTGGAGTGATCCCGCAGCAACACCCATGATTTTTCTTTCCTCGCGGTGGTTTATTGGTCCCGATGCCCTGAGGGGAGGCCATGCAACCTCTCCCGGTCGACCGCAAAACCGTCACCTGTCGTTGGCATCGGCTTTGCGGGTCGACCAGGGAATAAAGTCAGCAAAAAACAGGCCAAAGGGCAGAAAAACCCAAACCAACGGCTTGCCTACTTGCCAGCAGTCGCATTCTGCTGCGGTCCATAGGCCAGGACAATCCCCTGGATGCCCAGGTTGTCCCGTATGGCGTCGGATGTTGTAAAGGCTTGGTCTTGTATCTGAAACGGTCCGGCGTGCAGTTGCGTATAGGAGACGCCATTGATGACAGCGGGTGCCAGGAAAAAGGGAATTCCCAGCTTCTGCAAGCGGCCTTCCAGCTCTTCTGCCTCGGATGATTTTAAAAAGCTGCCTACATGGACAGAAAAGCCAGCCTGCATCACCCGGGGCACCTCCGCCTGGTTGGGAGAGAAGGCGGCTACAGCGGGGGGCAGCAGTCCGGCCGGAGATTCCACCACCTTCGGGGGGGGAGTGGGCGGCAGCTGCAGCTCTGGCATCACCTCCTGACGGGGCAGGGAGTAGACAAAGCTCCCCTCACCGTAGGGGTAATAGGAGAGATAGCCCGGATAGTAGAGAGTCTCTGCCATCAGGGGACGGGCCACCCCCGCAGCGGCTGCACAGGCGATCAGCAACCAAAGGCCCTTGTGACTCCATACGGTTTTGTGCTTCATTCGCCCATACCTCCATAGACCCCAACGGGCCGTGTCTGCATTACGACGGGCATTCTGGGGGCGGTCTGTACCGGCATGCCAGCCACTACATTTTGTGGATAGACGGGATAACGCCCGTCCAGGGTTTGTACGGAGGCATAGACGGTGGCGGGCAGGTAGGCCCAGGAGCGGGACGGGGTGTTGTAGGAGACCAGCGGGCTTTTGCCGCCGCGTTCGGCCGTCGCACTACGGGCGGGGGGGGCCGATGTCACTATCTCTGGCCCAAACAACGCATCCATCCAATTTTCCGCCTGGGCCGCCTGGGGTAGGGTTGCCGCAGTACCGGCCAGTGCAACCGCCGCCAACCATGCACGTCCCCATCCCCGTTGCCGTATCGTGTCAGCCATCGATATTCTCCTTCCAAGAAAAGTCAAATCTTGCCAGTTTTTCTGTTGCCCACAATCGGGCCCATGCCGTGCTGTTTCATGATGCCCTATTTGGGAGGCAGCTCTTCCATGCGCCGTGCAGGGGGAGGAACCACCTCAACCGGTGATTTTTTCCGGGCGTGGGTGGCTGGAGCAGGCGTTGTCCTTTTGGCCGCAGAGCGTTGATTTTTTGCGGCAGCACTCTTATTGTTCTTTTTTTTCTTTACCGCCGGCTTTGGTTTTTTTGCGGCTGAACTTGGCTTGTGGGTTGTCACGCCCGAATCCCGCGCCGGGATGCCAAACTCTCTCATGGGTGCGCTGGGCAGGCCGGAGCCGCCGCTGGTGGTTTCGCCCGATCTTCTGGCGGCGGCTTCACTTCCGAGGGGGGGTGGAGTGGTTTGTACCGGCAGCATGGCAACGCGCTGTCTTGTAACGGACGGCTCCAGTGGCAGATCCAGGGAGAGATTCGTACGCGGCACCGGGACGACACCATCCGCCCGTGGCGCACAGCCCGCCACTCCGGACGTCAACGCCATCAGCAGGGCAAAACGCCCGACCCCCTTCCATTCCAGCAAATCCGCCATCCCGGCTGCGCCACGCGCCATCGCCCCGACGCCCTTGTTGATCTTTACGTACCATCCCGCCATTGTTCCTCGCTCCTTTGACACAAGCTCACGCGCTGAAGCATTCCCACCTGCTTTTTCACCATCCAATCCGATCAGAACCCCTAAGGAGTGTATCGGAAAAATGGGGGCGTTGTTAAGGATATTTCCACATCCTGTACGGATTACTCCTTGACTGCCCCGACTGTTCTCCGGTGATTTTCCGGTTGCCAAGCCTGGGTATCCGCATGCCAGATTTGATTTTATGCCCATTATCATGGCCTTGGGAAGTTGGTTGGGGGGGCATGTTGTTGACCTTGTCAGTGAAGGCAGAAACTCCATCAGACAGGATGGAGAGGTTGCTGTTTTTTGTGACGTGCAGGGGGATCGCCATCCTGCACGGTCACACAACCGGAGCCATGGAACTGGAATTGACTTCATTGTGGTTTGCCGGTACCCTCGTGAGCGTTTGCAGTTGTTATCCATATCTGAATTCAACAGGAGATTGCTTTATGCCAAACCCCCAACCCCCTCGTCTGTTGGCTGTCGTGGCGGTACTATCCTTGGCTCTTTGTGCTGTGGCTCCTGCCCTGGTCAGTGCGGCTCCCGATGCAGCCGCACCGGCCCCTGCTGCCGCAGTTGATCCTGCCCCGGCGGCTCCTGCCCCGGCGGCTCCTGCCCCGGCAGCTCCTGCCCCGGCGGCTCCTGCCCCGGCGGCTCCTGCCCCGGCGGCTCCTGCCCCGGTGGCTCCTGCCCCGGCAGCTCCACCTCCGGCGGCAGCTCCACCCGCCGTTGTGGGCAGTTATGACGTGACCGGCACGGCTGCGGTTGATAAAAGCAAATATCATGGGGTTGTCAGCGTCTCCAAGAAAGGAGAGGCCTATCACGTGAATTACGAGGATTCTGACGGCAAGTTCAAAGGTATTGCTTTTCTGACCGGCAATGTGTTGGGCATCGCCTATTCCAGCGAAAACAAATCAACCCTCTGCCAGATGGAACCGGAAGGGACAAATGGTTGGCGGGGACGCTGCGTGGAACAGGGCGACTCTTTTCTCGATACAGAGGTGTGGACACGGCGGTAATCTGCGGGTTGGATTGGTTGGAGTGGCTGCAGGCCAGGGATGGCTTTTTTCCGGATTGTTTTCTGTTTGGCCCGCTTTTGGTCGGGCTGCCGCCCTCCAACACCCCACTGGGGAGCGTAACGCTCCCCAGATCCCTGCAGTCATTCAACGCGACAGCCCGGCTTGCGCTGACAACGCACCCCGTACAAACCGATGCCGGCGGCTACCGCGACATTCAAAGAGCCTACCTCACCCACCATGGGAATCGATACCAAACCATCACACTTTTCTCGCGTCAGCCGACGCAGCCCCTTGCCTTCGCCGCCCAGTACCAGGGCGACCGAATCGGTTGCGCCAAAGGTGAGTTCTGCCAGATTCAGGTTGCCTTCAGCCGCCAAGCCATAGACCTGGACCCCTCGGTCTTGCAGTTCCACAATCGCACGGGCCAGATTGATCACCCGCACCACATCCAGCCGCTCTCCGGCCCCCGCGGAGGATTTGATGGCGACGGAGGAGAGGGGGGCGGTACGGTCCCGGGGCAGAATAACCGCCATCGCCCCGAAGGCTTCCGCCGAACGAATGACGGCTCCCAGATTGCGGGGATCTTCGATGGTGTCCAACAGCAGCAGCAGACAGCCGCTGGCCTGTTGTACACGGTCCAGGATGTCGTCGAACGAGGGTTGACGGCGGAGACCAACGCGGGCCACCACCCCTTGATGCACCGCATGATTGCTCAGTCGATCCAGGGTGATGCGGTCGGCAAAATGGGGTCGCAGTCCCCGTTGGCGGGCCAATTCGATGGCCTCCTGCAGTCGCTGACCATGACCACCCTTGAGAAAGGTGACGGACTCCACCAGCCGTTCGGGATCGGCCAGCAACGCCAATACCGGATTGATACCGTAGATAAAATCGCCTGCGCCGCGCTCAGGGGGTGGGTCTGCCGCTCTCATCAGGATCGCCTCCAGGTGGTGCCTTCTTTGGCGTCTTGCAACACAATACCCGCCTCCAGCAGTTGTTGCCGGATGCGATCCGCTTCCTGAAAATTGCGGGCCAGGCGGGCCGCCAGACGTTGCTGGATCAGGGCGTCAATGTCGGCATCCCCCAACCCTGTGCTGGTCAGTTGGTGAAAATAGTGATCGGGATCGGTTGTCAGCAACCCCAGCAGGGCTGCCAACTGGCGCAACAGCTGTACCCCCTGGCTGATCTCCTGTACGGAGGCTGTCTCGGTGGCAACCAGACGGTTGATCTGTTTGGCCATTTCGAACAGCACGGCGATGGCCTGAGGGGTGTTGAAATCGTCATCCATGGCGACCAGAAAACGTTCCATCTCCTCTGCCCAATGGCCCCAGTCGGTGTCGTCAAGGGGGGCTGCCGCAGCGACAGGCAGCTCTTGCAGTCGCTTTTTTGCCCCTGCCAGGGCGGAATAGAGGCGATCCATCCCATGCCGGGCGGCGTCCAGCAGCTCGCTGGAAAAGTCCAGTGGGCTGCGGTAGTGGCTGTTCAGGATAAAGAGGCGCAATACCTCGCCGGGATAATGGGCGAGCAGATCGCGAATGGTAAAAAAATTACCCAGACTTTTTGACATTTTTTCCCGTTCGCCGCTGTCGGTCAGGACATTGACGAAGCCGTTGTGCAACCAATAGCGTACCCAGGGTTGACCGCTGCTCCCCTCTGTCTGTGCGATCTCATTTTCATGGTGGGGAAAGAGCAGATCCATGCCACCGCCGTGAATGTCAAAGCTCTCTCCCAAATATTTGCAACTCATGGCGGAGCATTCGATATGCCAGCCGGGACGGCCCTCTCCCCAGGGGGATGGCCAGTGGGGTTCATCCGGCTTGGCCTTTTTCCACAGGACAAAATCCAGCGGGTTTTGCTTGTGGGTATCCACATCCACCCGGGAGCCGGATTGCAGTTCGGCCAGATTTTTGCCGGAAAGTTGGCCATAGCTCTGAAAGCGGTCAACCGCATAAAAAATGTCTCCTCCGCCCGGATAGGCCAACCCCTTGCGGATCAGGTTATCAATCATCTGCTGCATTTCGGCCAGATGGTCGGTGGCTTTGGGTTCCCGGTCTGCCCTGGCCACGCCCAACGCCTGCATGTCGACCTGGAAGGCCTCGATAAAGGTTTCCGTCAACTGCTGAAAGGGTATGTGCAATGCGTTGGCGCGTTGGATGATCTTATCGTCTATATCAGTGAAGTTGCGGACATAGGTTACCTTCAATCCGCAGGCGCGCAGATAGCGGACAATGGTATCGAAGACCACCATCACCCGTGCATGGCCGATGTGACAATAATCGTAGACCGTGACGCCGCAGACATAGATGCCCACCTGGCCGGCCACCCGCAGTTGCAGGGGCTCTTTTTTGCGTCCCATGGAGTTGAAAAGTTGTATATTCAAGGCTCTCTTCACAAACTTGTTCTCCCTATCAAAATCATGCTATTCTGGCAGTCGTTTTTGGTACGCTTCTGCACGCACCCATTTTGGAACCCCACAGGAAAAAACAGACCATGGCTCTTTTATCGAACCGCATTCAAAAGGTAAAGCCTTCACCCACGTTAGCCATCGCCGCCAAGGCGAAAGAGCTGCAATCCCATGGTATCGACGTGATCGATCTGGGCTCTGGAGAGCCGGATTTTGACACGCCCAAACATATCAAAAAGGCGGCCATCCGGGCCATCAAGGAGGGATTCACCAAGTATACTGCGGTGGATGGGATTCCTGAACTTAAAAACGCCATCATCGACAAGTTTCAGCGGGACAACCATCTGGCCTTCGCGCCCAACCAGATTGTGGTGACGGTGGGGGGCAAGCAGGCTTTCTATAACCTGGCCCAGGCGATGATCAATCCGCTGGATGAGGTGATCATCCCTGCGCCTTACTGGGTCTCCTATCCCGACATGGTGTTGTTGGCGGATGGGGTGCCGGTAATCGTGGCCACCCAGGAGGAGACGGGATTCAAGATGACCCCGGAGGCGTTGGAGTCGGCCATTACCCCCAAGACCCGTTTCGTGGTGATCAACTCGCCCAGCAATCCGACGGGTGCAGGTTATACCCGGGAGGAGTTGGTGCGGTTGGGTGAGGTGATCGAACGCCATCCCCATGTGTGGGCAGTGGTGGATGACATCTACGAAAAGCTGGTGTATGACGGTTTCAAGGCGGTCACCTTGACGGAGGTTGTCCCCTCTTTGAGTGAGCGCACGGTCATTCTCCATGGTGTCTCCAAGACCTATTCCATGACCGGTTGGCGTATTGGTTATGCCGCCGGGCCGGTGGAGGTTATTCGGGCCATGGGCAAGATTCAGTCCCAGAGTACGTCCAACGCCACCTCCATCGCCCAGAAGGCGGCGGTGGCGGCGTTGGCGGGTCCGCAGGAGGTGATCAAGCCGATGTTGAAGGCGTTTGCCAAGCGGCGCAATTTTGTGGTCAACGCCCTGAATACCATCCCGGGTATTCACTGTCGGGCTCCAGAGGGCTCTTTTTATGTCTTCCCGCATGTGGGTGGGTTGATTGGCACCAAGACCCCGGATGGTACGGAGATCAAGAGCAGCATGGAGTTGGCGGCTTTCATGTTGGAGTCGCACCAGTTGGCGTTGGTGCCGGGGGTGGCCTTTGGCATGGATCCTTATATCCGCATCTCTTTTGCCACCTCCATGGAAAACCTGCAGCGGGCCATGGATCGCATCCGTCTGGTTTCCCAGGAGTTGCTTGGTCAACCGCCCGAGGCTATCTCTCCCATTCCGCAATGGGGTTCCTGAGGCCCACGCTTTTTCTAATCTTCTAAAACGATTGCAGGGGTCCGGGGACCGTCACGGTCCCCGGTGGGGTGCAGGGGCAAAGCCCCTGCATGTAACGG
>PEAG01000047.1 GCA_002753505.1 Magnetococcales bacterium HCHbin5
GTCAAGGGATAGCTTGGCTGGGCTCACCGAGCCGATTATCAAGACGAGGGGTACACGCCCCTCGTGCTTTATCCCACATCGGACGGTAGACCCATCATGCCTCAAAAAACGCAGTCCTGGACCCTGAAAAGGTGCCGGGAGTGTCCGAAAAAGTGCTTACGCGCAACGGCCATCTGTATCATTCACGCTGAACCAACACACAACCTGGGCACAACGCGACGGATCGGATTTTCCTGTATTGGACTGTAGCGATAATGGATTGTGGAATGGGTCAAAATTTCGGCAAGCACAAGAGTCTTGACAAATCGGCCAGAACAGCAGCAAAAAATCTGCTCCGATTACCGTTCGTTTATAAAGTTGTGCTGGGTCCATCCATCCATTGCCGGCACCATTATCCTCCCGGAGCGGTCAAGTTTCAGCGCGTGGAAAATGCGGGGGTCAGGATCAATCTTTTCTCGGGTCGTGGTGTTACGGTGGCCTATCTTTACTCAAAAAATCGCGAAATCTTGATTGATTACCTGATGAAGGAACAGGCAGCTTTGGAAGATGAACAGGTTTTTGAATAGCCGGACAAAAACAGAGCCGATCCGTATCCGCGCCAACTGCAATTTTTATCAAACAAACGAGGTGTTTGTCTCATGATGGCAGAGGTTGAGCTGTTCTTGAAGAAAAGGGAAGAGACGCTGCTTGCGGATCTGGCCATCCATCTGATGATGGACCCGGACGACGCACGGGTTTTAGTGCAGCCCTTGATAGATGCTGGTCATGTGAAGCGGTTATGGCAGCCCAGAAAGACGGTAGGGGAAAAGTGCTGTGGTTGCGACAATGAGGAGTATTTGCAATGGGTTATATAGTAGACCTGTGCACCTGAAACGTCGGTTTTACCCATCGCAATAGCGGTTGGCGGAGAGACAAACCGGCCTTGATCGTCCGAGAGTGCGCACAGCCCGCGCCAGGGGTGCGGTTACTCAGCGAACCAGCTTAACCAGCTTATTGAATTTGGGGTTCGGGGTGCATTGCAACAACCGATCAATAATCTTTTTGAAAGTGGCTGGATCGGTCTTGCGATTGGTCAGGGCCGCCAATATTTTCACCATGGTATCCCCCTTTTTTGTGGGGTCTTCATACGGATGTTCATGGAGCAAACGGGAAATGGTTGTCAGGTAGGAGACCATGCCGCCTTCCAGACTCTGTATCGGATATTTCCCGGAAAATTTTTCTACCAGGTAATGGCTTCCCTCCCCCTTGCTGCAATAAAGCAGCATGGATCGATGCGCCAATTGAGGAGCGAACTTGCTCTCAAATGCCGCTGTTCGTTCCTCTATCTCCAGCAGGTATATCCTTTTTGAGCCAGGAATGGTCGGGTCCGCATCCGTACCGCCACGCACGTCAATCAGAATGGGGGCCGTTGGATCGGCCAAAAACGCCTCAATGGGTATCTGGCTCCTGTTTTTATGGAAAAACATCGAAGATGGGTATCCTGTTCGCTTCAAGAATGATTGTACACAAAAGGGGCCGCCCCTGAACAAACAACCGTTCACCTGGGGAGAGGTGGTGGCAAAGGGTGCCCAGCCAACCTCTCCCGCGTGGGACGCCCCTGCCGTCAGGCCGCCTTGCCCTGATTACCGGCACCCAGTTCCATTGCACGCTCCAACTCACTCTCCGAGAACGCTCTGTCAGCATCGAGAATGATGATAAAATGGTCGCCCTGTCTGCCCATGCCACGAATAAAATCAGTGCGCAAACTGGTCCCAATTTTCGGGGGCGGGTCAACCTGACCCGGGTCGAGGCTCATAACCTCCTTTACCGAGTCCGCCATGGCTCCCAGCACAACCTTGTTCTCGTCCACGGTGACCTCGATGATGATAATGCAGGTGTTGACCGTCCGATCGGACTGGGACATGCCAAACTTTACCCGCATATCCATCACCGGAACCACGCTACCCCGCAGATTGATGACACCACACATGGCGATGGGGGTACGCGGCACTTTGGTCAGCGCGGTATACTCCAACACCTCTTTCACCCGCCCGATCTCTACGGCGAACACCTCATCCGCCAAGGTAAATGTCAAAAACTGCGTCGTTTCTGTGATCGTTGCTGTACTCATCGTCATTGCTCCCCTGATGATGTCCGCTCTATCTTGCACTTTCAGACACTGTGACACCGGGTTCCCCATGGTATCGGGGCCCTTTTCGTTTCCCGATACCATGATGCAGCCACCGACCGGGTCAGAATGACTCAAACTCGTCATCCGAATGGGCCATCTTCAAGTCAACACCACCGGATTTTTTCGCCGGTGCGGGCAACGCCCTGGAGGCCTGCTTCGGAACCGGAGCGAGTTGCTGCGGCTTGTGGGCCGACTTGTTGACCGGCTTGCTTGCTGGCTTGCTGGCCGGCTTGCTGGCCGGTCTCCGCCTGGCCGCACCATCCTGCGATTGGCCGAGGTTGAAGAAGGCAATGGACTGGGCCAGCAAATCGGCCTGGGAACTCAACTCTTCCGCTGTGGCAGCCATCTCCTCGGAGGAGCCGGCATTTCTTTGAATGACCTGGTCCAACTGCTGAATGGCTTGATTGATCTGCCCGGCTCCCTGGTTTTGCTCCTGGCTGGAGGCATTGATCTCCTGGATAAGCTCTGCCGTCTTTTGAATGTCTGGCACCAGTTTGTTGATGATCACCCCGGCCTTTTCCGCTACATCGACACTGGAAGAGGAGAGATGGCCGATCTCCCCGGCTGCTGTCTGGCTCCGTTCGGCCAATTTTCTGACCTCGGCTGCCACCACGGCAAACCCCTTGCCATGCTCACCGGCCCGGGCGGCCTCAATGGCGGCGTTCAATGCCAGCAGATTGGTCTGTCGGGCAATCTCTTCGATGATACCGATCTTCGAGGCAATCTCCTTCATGGCCTGCACCGCCTGATTCACGGCAGCCCCACCCTCGGCAGCATCCTTGGCCGCTTTTTGGGCAATGCCCTGCGTCGTGTTGGCGTTCTCGGTGTTTTGACTGATGTTGGACGACATCTCTTCCATGGCCGATGAGGTTTCCTCAATGGATGCGGCCTGCTCGGTCGCGCCCTGGGAGAGCGTTTGGGCAGCATCGGAAATTTCATTGCTGCCAATGGAGACCTGCTCTGCCGACGTCGTGACTTCGCCCAACACTTCCCGCAACTTGACCGCCATGGCATCAATGGCCCGTGACATGTCTCCCAGTTCATCCTGACGATCGGAGATGCAACGAATGCTGAGATCACCGCTGGACATGCGTACCATGTTGCCGATGCAACCGGTGATGGCCGACACCAGACTCTTGGCAATCAGGTAGGCGAGGAGAATACCCAAACCCACGGCCAGCAGGCTGCCAAACAGGATCAACTGCTCGGAGCTGGCCATCTCATCTTTCAGCTTTTTCCTTTGTCCGTCGGAAACGCTGTCAATCAACTCGTTCAGTTGCCGACGCGAAGCGACCATCTCCTTTTCGAATTTGTTCTGTTGCTCGAGTTGCGCAAATACAGCCTCGAATCCTTGCAGATAATCGGCCAGAGCGACCAGAACAGCCTTGCCGATTTCGACATCTTTGGGATCCTTGAAGGAGTTGGTCATGGCTTCGGCAACGGTCTTGGCTTTCATGACGCCATCCCGTGTCCGTTGCACATCCTGGGCAGTCTCACCCTTGGAGATCAGCGTCTCTTTCTCTCCCAGGCGGGCATCCAAAAAGCTTCGGACAACCTCACTTGCGGCATCAATTTTTTTGACACGCTCCCCCATCTGCTCCTGGAACTCTATCGTACCGGATCCCGCGGTCTTGCCGAGATCATGCAGTTTTTGGTGCTGGCTCTCCTCCAATCGGTCGATGGCGGTCAACACCGCTCTGGAAAGCCCCCGCATGGCATCCAGTCTTTGCGCAATATCCTTGTCTGACCGGACCAACAGGGCAAAATTTTTGCCGAACTGATCGGCCAACTGGCCAATTTTCGTCATGTTTTCCTTGTCTGCCGGATCCTTGAAATTTTGCTCCCGGGCTGTGGCAGACAGGCTTTTGATACTCTCCATCGCCTTGTTGGCCGTCTCCAGCTGTTTTTCGCTCCGGTCACTCAGAAAGTTGCGTTCTGCGCGCAGGGCGATAATGGATTGGTCTTCAATCTCACTGACAATGGTTTGGTTGGCTACCCGACTGACTACCGACGAAAAGCCCTGCCTCCCGACAACCGCCACAAAGACAACCATCATAAGGATGGCGGCAAAGCTTAGTCCCAATTTGGCGGCAAGTTTAAGTTTATTCATTTTGTTAACCCCTTACATTGTTTAAGGAACAACATAAACACCCAGGAACAGATCAGTCCCATCACCCGGGATGGCCTGCTGCACCAATGACCCGCTCGACCTCCATCAAAACATCCTGTTTTGAAAAAGGTTTTTTTAAAAATCCAATGACGCCAAGCAGGAGAGACCACTCCCGAACGACAGCGGGTGTCACGGACAGACTGCCACCGGACATGGCGATAATTTTCTGTCCGACACACAATCTCTTGGCATTCTGAATCAACTCCAGGCCATCCATGTTTTGCATGAAAACATCGCAGATCAACAATTCAGGCTCTCTTTGCCGGATCCTTTCCAACGCATCAGCAGCCGTTGCGGCCACGACCACGTTGTACCCCGCTTCCTGCAAAATCCGACGCAACAGGTTCAGCAACAAGGGCTCATCGTCCACAATGACAATCTCTTTCATGTTTTCAACCCCAATTGGTTGTCTGTCATGCAAACAAGGCCAGGCAATGCTCCCTGCAACCGGCCGACGCGACGTGAGACAATCGACACCCGTTGCCTACAGCAAGCGCAAACGGTGCGCCAGAGTGAAAGGTTTATGGGTTATATTGTAAAAACAGTAAAAACAGTGATTTATCTCAAGATTCCGGCAGGTATTGGCCATCGGAACGGTTGTGATGTGAGACGAATAGTCTCATGGATGGTTCAGTGGAACGAAAACGTCTCATGGCGGCAGAGAGCAGGCAATACGGCATCATGATTCTGAGGATGGTCAGGGAGGGGGCATACCCCCTTCAGCGTGCCTGATCATGGAAAAGATTGTGCAGAATGCGTCCCAGGTCATCCTTCAGGATGGGTTTTCTCAGGACAACCTGGATATTGAGTGCCCGGAGTTGTTGGGGCAAAAGGGGATCCTTCTTGCCGGAGCAGAGAACCAGTGGAAGCGTGGCGTCCATGCGGCGGATGCGGGTCAGCAGTTCGGTTCCGGTCATGCCGGGCATCGTTTGGTCCGAGAGAATCAGGTCAAATCCAACCGGATTTTCCTGAAAATGTTTCCATGCCTGATGTGGGTTCGTAAAAACCTCCACCTGACAGCCCAACGTTTCCAGTTGCATCTTTCCCAGGCGGGCAATGCTGATTTCATCATCAACAAACAGTACCCGGCACATTTTTTCTGGCTGAAGCGGAGTCTCTGCTGTCTCCAGGGGAAATGCCCGCACGACTGCCTGGGGCCAGTAAACCTGAAAAGCAGTGCCCTGGTTGACTTCGCTTGTTACCTGAATGGCACCTTTGGCATCCGCAACGATGCCATGGACGACCGACAGTCCCAAGCCAGTGCCCCGTCCCACATTCCGGGTGGTAAAGAAGGGATCAAACATGCGCTCACGAAGATCAGGAGGGATGCCCACGCCTGTATCCTGAACCGTGAGCAGGGCATACTGGCCAGGGGTGACCGACAGGCCGGCGGCCTGTTCAGGACTCAACTCGACACTGGCCAATGAGACATCCATGACCCCACCTTTCTCTTCCATGGCCAGCCCGGCATTGGTGCACAGATTCATGACAACCTGGTGCAGTTGGGTCGGATCGCCCTGAACCGTCACCTCAGGGTCCAGAATGTGGGTATTGATTTCGATCGTAGTCGGGAGAGAGGCCCGCATGAAGCGGATGGTCTCCTTGAGGATTGGGGAGACCTGAATCAGTTTTTGCTTTCCCTCGGTCATGCGACTGAAGGTCAACAGTTGCGCCACCAACTCCTTGGCCCTCTTGCCGGCCTGGAACACATCCTGCAGATCCTGATGCCGCTGGTCGTCTGCGGGAATTTTTTCCAGGACCAGCTCCGTATAGCCCAGAATGATACCAAGCAGGTTGTTGAAGTCGTGTGCAATGCCGCCGGCCAGTGTGCCGATCGCCTCCATCTTCAGTGCCTGACGCAGTTGGGCCTCCTGTCTCAGTTGCGGGGTGATGTCCCGAACGGAAGACCAAATTAGGGCGGTTCCCTGCCACTCCACACGGCAGGTGCTGACCTCCGCGTCATACTCGCTGCCATCCTTGCGCCGGTGACGGGTGGTGATGTTGATACCGTCGCTGGTAAGGTTTGCGATACCGAGCAGGATCTCCTCTTTGCTCCACAAAACATCCCAGTCCCAGATAAACAGACCCTCGAGTTCCTCTTGGGAATAGCCCAGCATGGCGGCAAAAGTGGCATTGGCCTCCCTGACCCGGCCATCGATCTCCATCACACAGATACCATCCCGTGATCGCTCGAACAGGATCTTGCGGCGGTCAACCTCCTCCATGAGGAGCTGCTTGGCCCGTTTGCGTTCGGTGTCATCAAAAAAGGTGGCCAGGAGATCGGTGCCAATCAGGACGCCTGATATCGACAGGGTGCGCTCCTGGCCATCCTTGCAGGTGACCTGGTATGCCTTTGCGGGAATGTCGACCTGCTTCTCTTTGGCCTGCTGCACGGCATCGTCCCAGCTCTCCATCATCCTCCGCCGATCGTCTGGATCGGGACAGGCCAGTTGCCACCAATCGGCCAGGGTTGGTACCTCTGTGCGGGAATAGCCAAAGCTCTCTTCAAAACGTCTGTTCAAATCAACCAACGCGCCTTGCTGGTTGGCAAGGTAGAGGGGGATCGGTGCCACCTCGAAAAGCTGCCGGAAACGGGTCTCGGCAGCCCGCAGCTCAGCCATGGCTTGTACACGCTCTGTCACATCCCGACAGGTGATGAGAAAGGAGGCCCCGTAAATGGGTACCCACTTCAAGTTGACCAGCAAATGATGGTGTTTTCCGTAGCGATCGTTGATGTGCCAGTCCAGGTTGCTCAACTCCTTGCGTTTATCTGGAACGGCCATCTCAAACAATTCTCCCCCCAACAACTGCTGGCACCTGCCAAGCGCAGCAATTTCATCACTGCTGTAGCCAAAAATCGAATGCGCGTTGGGGCAGATGTACAGAAAACGCCCCTCCAGGTCGACCAGAAAGACCGCATCAGAAATACTGTTCAAAATGATACGGTGCATCTCTTCGGACTGATACAGTGCCTCTTCGGCCTGCTTGCGGGTGGTAATGTCCTGAATGACATGGATCATACCAATTTGTTGGCCGCTCACTGATACGGGTGCCAGAGAAAAAGAGTGCCAGAGGTTTTGTTGTGGAAGCTCTATTTCGACGCCAGTCAGAGCGGTTCCCTCCCGAATCGAGCGGCAAAGCATGCAATCATCCGGTTCGCTGAACGGGGGGTGAAACAGAGGGTGGCAAGCATTTCCCAGCAACGCCTCTTCGTTCAGGCCGACCAGTTGCATGGCCTTGGTGTTGGTTTGGCGGATCAGACCCTTCTCGTCCACCAGTATCACGGCGTCAGGAATGGCATTGAAGGAAGAGGCTTCCCGGCCCAGTGCGCGGAATGGCTCCCGCAACATGGCGAGATTGATGGACTCAAAGATTTGCCACACGGCGACCAACTTGAGCAGGTGGCCGATCACGGTGGCCATTTCGGTGGGAGTGGTATAGAGGGTAAAGGCCAACTCTGCCCCGCTGGAGAGGCCGATATACCACAGGATGCGGTGCATGGTATATCTGTCCAACCATTGCCGGCGCAGATACAGCAATCCACCCGCTCCCAGCATCAGGCTGATACAGAGATACTCACTGACCAGCTTGAAGGGGGTCAATCCTTGCCCCGTCACGAAGGTAACAGGAGCCTTCCCGGCTAAAATCAGCGTGATCAGGATGACCGCGATTCCCCCGAACAGGAGGTTGGTCCGTGCCCGGTACGGCCTGGTGAGAAACAGAGGTGCGGTAAGCAACAGCAGGGCCTCAAAACCGCGTGCGGCCACCCAGAACTGGGAACCAATAAATCCGTATGTGCTGGGGAATATACCCATACCCTTGAACCCCATGACATGCGGCAACTCCAACAAGGCAACCCAGAAATAGCCATTGGCCAGATAGGCGAGAAAATGATTTTTGGACAGTTCAAAGGTATTCCATGCCAACACCGCCATACTGATCCATACCAGAATGATAACAAACTCCGCTAAAAAGTGAAAAATCAGTAAATGTTCATTTCCCAGCAGTCCCATGCCTGCCAGCACAATCAACGGGAGCCACCCATACCGCTTGAAGGGAGGGAGAGGTATTGAAGCAAACCGTTGCACGAGGTCAACTTTGGTGGTGGCCATGGCGTTTATCCGGTTGGTGTTGTTAATCATCCTGTTTTGTTCATGCCGATCACCGTAATGGCAACAGGTTAAAGCTGGAGCATGACAGCAAAACAATTGCCTTTTGAACCTCCTTGTGGCAGCATTCAGGTGCCGTTTTGGTGTGGTCAACTACGAAGAAGGTTGGCTGAAAACGGGCATTATCTGGAGCAATCCGGGTTTGGACAGGGAGCGTTGAGTGGACAAAAAAATCCTGGTCGTTGAAGATGAACTGGCAGTCCAGAAGCTTTTCGTGCGCATTCTCGCTGAGTGCGGGTATGACGTCAAGGGTGTCGATTGTTTCGATGCTGCCCTGCAGGCCATGGCAGAAACCGGATTTGATTTGGTGATCAGTGACATCATGTTGGGGGGCAAAAGCGGCCTGGATCTGCTCAAGGTTGCTCAAGAGCGGGGATGTGACGCCTATTTTGTGCTGATCACCGGTTTTCCATCCCTGGCCGCTGCTCAGGATGCGCTGCGCCATGGGGCATTTGATTTTTTGACCAAGCCGGTTTCCAAGGAAGCCTTGATGCGGACAGCCCGCACCGTCTTGCAGCACAAAGCCGTGCGCGATGAAAAGGAGCAGATGCGTGCCAACCTGGAAGCCATTTTCAACAGCGTCCAGGATGCCATCATCACGGTTGATGCGGGTGGTACTCTGCTGCAGATCAACGAACCGGCTACCGATTTGTGTGGTATTCAACCAGCCCACATCGGAACCCCGTTGGCCGCGCTGCTTGACTCCTGTTGCAGACATTGTGTGAAAATTCTCAATCAGGTTGTCTCCACGCAGCAGCGCGTGGAGCCTCACAAGATTGTCTGCCCAAAGCGTGGCCGACCGGCAAAAGTGTTCACGGTGTCCGCTTCGCCCCTGCAGTATGGTCAGGGAGGATGTTCCGGTGCGGTCATGGTGTTCAAGGATGAAACGCAGTTGGTGGCAATGGAACGGGCTTTGGCAGAACGCCGCCAGTTGCATCGCCTGATTGGTAGCAGTGCCTCCATGCGCGCCATCTTTTCCCTGATCGAGGATCTGGCGGATGTGGAGACCACCGTCCTGATCACCGGCGAGACAGGAACCGGCAAGGAGTTGGTCGCCGACGCCATTCACAATCAGGGCAGACGCAAGGAGGGGGCGTTTGTGCGTGTCAACTGTGCTGCACTGACCGAGACTCTGTTGGAAAGCGAGCTGTTCGGTCATGTCCGGGGTGCTTTCACGGGGGCGTTACAGGAGAGGGTTGGCCGCTTTCAACTGGCGGACAAAGGCACCCTGTTTTTGGATGAAATCGGGGACATTTCGCCGGGTATGCAGGTGAGACTGTTGCGGGTGCTGCAGGAGAGACAATTTGAACGGGTTGGAGATACCAAAACCATCGACGTGGATGTGCGGGTGATCGCTGCCACCAACCATGATTTGCAAAAAAGGATTGCCGAAGGACGCTTCCGTGAGGATCTGTACTATCGTTTGAAGGTGGTGGAGATCCATATTCCGCCGTTACGTGACCGGCGTGATGATATTCCATTGATGTTGAAACATTTTATCCAACGCTTCAACATCCGGTTCAAAAAGCAGATTGAAGATGTCTCAGAACCGGTGTTGCAAATTTGCATGAATTATGGCTGGCCGGGGAACATCCGGGAGTTGGAACATGTCGTTGAACATGCCTTTGTGGTATGCCGTACCCCGATCATTGAACTGCACCACCTGCCGGTCGATTTTCAACAGATGAGCTCTCCCGTGGCAACGCGGGCAGCCTCCATCCCCCCGCCCGACTCTGAGGAGGCTTCCATACGTCAGGCACTGCTGCAAACAAACTGGAGGAGGGAAGAGGCGGCACGGTTGTTGGAGATGAGTCGCAGCACATTTTTCCGCAAAATGCGGCAATATGGCATAAGCCGGGGGTGACAACATGGCCAGGATCCGGGCGTGGGACTCTGACAATTCTGCCGTACCCCTGTTGACTTCCCGCATTCAGGATCTCAATCTGACGACACCGGTCATCCTGGAGGCAGAGACCACCATTCAGGAGGCCGCCACCCAGATGCGTGCCCGTCGGATCGATGTGGTACTGGTCCGCCAGCAAAATCGCCAAGGCATCCTGACCAGTGCCGATATCCGGGACGCCCTTGCCATTGCCCAACTGCCCGTCGATTCTCCGGTAGCCGGGATTGCCTCCTGGAATCTGGTGATGGCCGCCCCGGAGGAAAACCTGTTCAAGGCCCTGTTGCTGATGACCAGACGGGAGGTGAACCGTCTGGTGATTGGCGATCAGGAACAGCTCCTGGGGACTCTGGGGCTGACCGAGCTGCTCTCTTTTTTGACCAACCATGCCTCGTTGGGGATTCAACGCATTCACCAGGCCACCACAATCCCGGAGTTGGCCAACGCGGTGGCCCATCAAGCCCACTGGGTACACTCCCTGTTTACCCAGGGCATGAAGGTGCGCTATATCGGCCGCCTGGTTCGGGAGCTGGATCGACAGGTGTTCCAGAAGGCGGCCAGTCTGCTGGCCGCCCCGGAACTGCTGGACCATCTGGCGATTCTGGTCATGGGTAGCGAGGGGCGGGGCGAACAGATCATCAAAACCGATCAGGACAATGCCCTGATTGCCGACGAACAGGTGCCGGAGCAGGAGATCCAGTCATTTGCCCGCCTCTTTACCGACGCCCTGTTGCAACTGGGCTATCCCCTCTGCCCGGGCAACGTTGTCATGAGCAATCCCCAGTGGGGAGGCCGGTTGCAAAGCCTCCAACACAGAGTACGTACCTGGATGGAGACGCCCACACCCGGCAATCTGATGCAACTGGCCATCTGCTATGATGCCCGGGCGGTGGCAGGCAGGCAGGAGCTGTTTCAGGAAATACGGGATTTTTTTTTCGCCCACCTGCCCAATGATCCGGCTTTTTATGGCCATTTTGCCCTGCCTGTGCTGGCTTTCAAGACCCCTCTGGGTATATTCAAGCGTTTTATTGTGGAAAAAGGGGGCAAGCAGGGGCAAATTGATCTCAAACGGGGGGGGATTTTCCCCATCGTCCATGGGGTGCGCAGCTTGGCTCTGGAGAACAGACTGCAAGAGGCCAATACAGCGCGCCGGGTGCGAGAGTTGGTAGCCAAAGGAGTATTGGAGCGCACCTTTGGCACAGACCTGATTGAAGCGTTTGATTTTATATCCAGTTTGCGAATACGGGTGCGACTACAACAGCTTGCCAACGACAAACCGACCAGCGATCTGTTGCTTCTTGGTTCGCTGGGGCGTCTGGATCGGGAAAATTTGCGGGACTGTTTTGTGCTGGTGAACCGTTTCAAAGAGCAGATCAGCCATCATTTTCGGTTGCGATCCCTGCAATAGGGGCGAGCCTGGGAGGCAGTGAATATCTGTGGAAATTTTGATCGTTGATGATGTACCCAATATCGTCCTTTCCCTGGAATTTTTGATGAAAAAAGAGGGATTTTCCGTTCGTTCCGCCGCAGACGGTGAGGAGGCCCTGCAGGCGATGGCAGATAAAAAAACCGATCTGGTCCTGCTGGATGTCATGATGCCCAAGCGCGATGGCTATGATGTCTGCGAGACCATTCGCGCCAACCCCCAATGGCAAACGGTGCGCATTGTCATGCTGACCGCCAAAGGGCGCGAGGTGGAACAGGAAAAAGGGTTGGCTCTGGGGGCGGATGCCTACGTGACCAAGCCCTTTTCCACCCGGGATCTGGTGTTGAAGGTACGCAGCCTGCTGGGCTTGCAAACCGAGTGACCCAGGTGAATGGTCGTCGCAAATTCTGGGGTGTACTTGCCCTCTACCTGCTGGTTGCTCTGGGGGCGATTGTGGGGGTGGCTTGGCTGGCCATGAGGGAGATGCCCCTCCTCGACGGGGCGGTGGCCCAGTGGCTGAAGGCTCAGCTTGCCCTGATCCTGCTGGTTCTGTTCGCCCTGGGCGGATTTCTGGTACAGATCTGGTTCTGGCTGGATCGGGTTCTGCTGAGGCCGTTGGCCCACACCAGTCGGGGTGCGGCCATCATGGCCAATGCCGACCCGGCCCATCACCTTGCCTTGGAGCCTGGCCATCTGCTCGATCAGCTGCCGGTCTCAGTCTGCCAGTTGGCCGCGATGCTGTTGCACACCCGTCGTCAGGTCAAGGAGGCATTGACCCACAATGCCGATGGCGTGGCGCGCCTGGAGCAGGTGATCAAACAGCTGCAGGTCGGACTGATCGTCGTCAATGCCGATGCCAGTATCCTTTTGTACAACTCGGCGGCCCAAACGCTTTTCCACAATCGGATGGAATTTTTGGGGCTGGGTCGTTCCCTGTACGAGTTGTGCGCCCGGATGCCCATGGAGACCGGCATGGAGCTGTTGCGCCGTTGTGCCGATGCCCCGGACAGTGCGGCGCAACAGGGTATCCGTTTTTTTTGTGCCACGGTTCAGGATGAACTGCTGCTGGATTGCCGCATGAGCCTGTGTGCCTGTGACGGGTCGGGACAGAGCCATTTCATGATTACACTGGAGGAGGCCACCGGTCGCCTGGCGGCATTGCGGCAAAATGACCAACGCATTCGCCATGCGCTGGAAAAGATGCGGACGCCACTGGCCAGCGTACGGGCCGCCGCCGATACCCTCCTGTACCATGCCGACATGGAGGAGGCCACCCGGGCGCGTTTCATTCAGGTGATTCAACAGGAGGGGGAGAGCCTCTCCCGGAGCTTGGACCGGATGTCTGAGGAGGCTGATGCCCTGGCGGCGGAACACTGGATCCAAACGGATATATTGACCTCGGATCTCCTTTCCGGTTTGGCTCGACGGTTGGCAAGGGGGCAGGGTCCGGTTCTGCATGTTCTGGGAGAGCCGTTATGGGTCCGGGTTGACCTCCATGCCCTGTGGCTGGCTCTGGAAAAGATGGTTCAGGGCATTCAGGCCACCACCCGGGTGACTCAGCTTGAGGGAGAGGCATTGATGGGAGAGCGGTATGTTTACCTGGATTTTGTCTGGAACGGCGTGCCGGTACCGGTCTCAGAGGTGGAATCCTGGCGTACCCTGGAGTTGGAGGAGGGGGGGGTGACGCTCCGCCTGGAAGAGGTGCTGGAACAGCATGGGTGCGAGGTCTGGAGCCAACCCCATCGACGACGGCCCGGCCATGCCATGCTGCGGGTGCCCGTCCCCCCCTCTCTCCGGCAGTGGCAGCTTCCCGCGGCATCCATACCGGAACGCCCTGAATTCTATGACTTCTCCCTGATGCAATCCCTTGATGTCCTGGGGAGGTTGGCAGGACAGTCACTCTCCCGCCTGAGCTATGTGGTTTTCGACACCGAAACCACGGGCCTGCATCCCTCCCAGGGGGATGAAATTATTGCCATCGCCGGGGTGCGGATTGTCAATGGCCGCCTGCTGCGCGGTGAAACCTTTGAACGCCTGGTCAATCCGCGCCGGGCCATACCGGACGATTCGACACGTATTCACGGTATTACCGATCAGGCAGTGGCAGACCAGCCGACCATTGAGGAGATTTTGCCACAATTCAAAACGTTTGTGGCCGACTCGATTCTGGTGGCCCATAACGCCGCCTTTGACATGCGTTTCCTGCAGCTGCTGGAGAGGCGGTGCGGGGTGCGGTTTGACAATCCGGTCCTGGACACCCTGCTGCTGTCGGTCTATCTGCATGAGGAGTTGACGGACCATACCCTGGATGCCATCGCCCGGCGGCTGGGGGTTGCTGTTCATGGACGACATACCGCCATTGGGGATACCCTGGTAACGGCAGAGGTTTTTTTGAAGCTGTTGAGTTTGTTGCAGGCCAACTCCATCTCCACCCTGGGTCTGGCCATGCGGGCCTCCGAAGGGATGGTGCAGATTCGCCGTCAGCAGACGAGGGCCAACTATTGACGATGCCCGGTCCGATCTCAAACGCTGCCAAGAGCTTTGCAACGTTTGCATATGCTAACGAAACTCTTTTTTCCTGATCCAGATTCGCATCATCTCGAACAAGCGGTCCATATCCACCGGTTTGCTCAGGTAGTCATCCGCTCCGGCTTCCAGGCACTTTTTCCGGTCTTCCGGCATTGCCTTGGCAGTCAACGCCAGGATGGGCAACGTGTTGAAGGGGTCACGGGTGCGAATTTTGCGCATGGCTTCGTACCCATCCATGACGGGCATCATGATGTCCATCAGGACAATATCCACCGGTTGGCCTGCCTCCAGCATCTGGATGGCTTCGGCACCATTGCCAGCCATACGCACTTTCAACCCCTTTTTTTCCAGATTGCGGGTCATGGAAAACAGGTTTCGCACATCATCATCCACCAATAACACGGTTTTTCCATCCCAATACTCATCCCGATGCCGGGCCTGGGTGGCAGCGGTATCGGCCGCTTCCGGGTTGTCACGGATGACGTGATGCAGGAACAAAATAATCTCTTCCCGCAAACGCATCTCCAGTTGGGCCCCTTTGACAATGATGCTGTCGGTGTAGCCTTGCAGGCGATCATATTCCGCACGGGTCAAATCGCGGGCCGAATGGATGACCACGGGTGGCAGCGGCCGCATGGCTGCCATCTGCTCCAGCAACCGGGTTCCATCCATGTCCGGCAGTCCCAGATCAAGCACGATGCAATCAAAGGGGTCCGCGCCAAAACTTGCCAAAGCCGCTACCCCATTGGCCGCCTCTACCACCGTTACATTCAGATCCTTGACCAGTTCGAGAACAGATTTTCGCATTTCGGCATGATCTTCCACCAGGAGCAGCCTGCGGCTTTCCACGCCAACCGGTACCAGACGATTCAGCACCCGCACAATATCAGCATCCTCTGCCGGTTTGGACAAAAATCCCATACTGCCCGCTCGCAACGCCTCTCCGGGGTCATCCTGTCCTGAAACTATGTGGACGGGAATGTGCCGGGTGCGCGCATCTTCCCGCAGTCGTGCCAGCACCTCCTCACCGTGCATGTCGGGCAGACCGAGGTCAAGCAGGATGCCATGGGGTTGATGACGCACCGCCAGGACCAAACCGGCCTGGCCTGTGCTGCCAACCTCCACCTGGAAGCCCCGGTTGCCTGCCAGATTGCTGACCGATTGGGCGAAAACAGGATCATCTTCAATCAGGAGCAGGCGGCGCATTTTGTTGGATGAATCGACGGAGTCGCCGGGCAGAGGGGCAAACGCTGACAACCAGTTGTCCGGAATGCCCCGTGACCGACCCTCGTCGGCAGAGGTTGGAGGAGTAGGAGAGGCTATTTTCCGATCAGGCTGTTCACCAGGCACCAGCAGGGTGAATGTGCTGCCGCGACCCGGTTCACTCTCCAGTCGGATTTCGCCGCCGATCCGTTCAGCCAACTTGCGGCAGATGGAGAGTCCCAACCCAACACCGCCCTGTTTCAGGCCATCCTTGCGTTTGAGTTGGCGAAAAGCATCAAAGACCGCTGTCTGATCCTCTGGGGCAATACCACAACCGGTATCGGAAACCGCGATCAGCAGGGACGGCATCGGATGCTGTTTTTCGGGGGCTGAGCCGACCCAGACGGTCACCCCACCCTGCTGGGTAAACTTGAGGGCATTGGCCACCAGATTTTTGACAATGCGGCGAACCTTTGCCAAATCAATGGAAATGCTCTCGGGTACGGCTGCGTCCAGAACCACCTGCCAGTCCAACCCTTTCTCTTTGGCCTGGGGAGCAAACTGCCGACGAATCTCATCGACAAAGCCTTCCGGCACCATCTCCTCGATCTGCATTTCCACCTGGCCTGCCTCAATACGGGCAAGGTCCAGGAGTTCATTGATCATCTCCAGCAGCTCTTTGCCGCTTTGGTAAATGACCTCGGCGGCTTCCGTTTGGTCGGCAGCCAGATTGCCCGCCTCGTTTTTCATGAACTCCTTGGCAAGAATCAGGATGCTGTTCAAAGGGGTACGCAATTCATGGGACATGCTGGCCAAAAATTCCGACTTGTATCGCCCCGTTCGTTCCAGATCAGTACGTGCCTGTTCCAACTGTTCGTTGCGGTTGCTCAAAAGCTGGGTCTGTTCCTCCAGCATCCTGTTGGTTTGTTCCAGCTCCTCCTTTTGGTCGCGCATGGACTCCTCGGAAAGGCGCAGGGTATGGCTGGTACTCTCCAACTCCTGATTCATCTGCTCCAGCTCCTGCTGGCTCATCTCCAATTCGGCTGCCTGGTTGCGGGTCTCCTCCAGCAACTCTTCGATGTGGAAAATGCGTTCCAGATTATCCAGCGCAATGCCACCAAACAGGGAGAACTCTTCCAGCAGTTGTCGCTGAATCGGGGAGAAGGGATAATAGGAGGCGATGATGATCACGCCCTTGCTCTGCCCCTGATAGTGCATGGGCAAGGCCAGGAGGGCAACCGGTTGCGTGGGGCCCAGTCCGGTGTCAATGGACCATAAACCGTCCGGCAGGTTGTCGAAGGAGAGCATTTTGCGTTCCAGCGCACACCGGCCCACAATGCCCTCTCCCAATGCATAGGAATTGGAAATCGTGTTCAAGGGCTGAACATGATAAGCCGCAGTGGCCACATAACGTCCCGTGTTATTGTCCAACAGATAGAAGGCCCCGTGGGCCGCATTCAGCAGCTCCAGCAACTCCCGGAGGATGGTTTGCGTTAACGCATCCAATCCCTTGATCGACTGCAGCAGGCCGGACATTCTCGCCAAATTTTCCTTGACCCAATATTGCTGCTCTACCCGTTCTGCCATGCGATTGAAGGAGATGCCAACCAGACCCCATTCATCGTGGTCGGTTACCATGACGCGCGCGGACCAGTCACCATCGGCAATCCGTTTGGTTGTGTCAGCCAGGTTGCGGAGCGGAGAGAGCAATATTTTGCCAGAACCGATTGCCAACAGCGATACACACAGGAGGGTACTCAACAGAATGACTGCCATGGCATGGTTCATGGCCTGAACAGGTGCCATGGCCTCAAAGAGGGGCAAAGTGCCAGCCAGAGAGCCATGCAGACCGGGCAGGTTGAGGGGAACCCTGGCCAATAACGTGTTGTCCTCCTCGCGTATCCAGTGGACCACTCCAGCCATGCCCGTTTTTGCTTCCACGGTGGGGGTAAAATCCGCAGCGAGGCTTGAGACACTGCCCCTGTCTGGTTTGCCGGGGCCATAACGGGATATCGGAACCCCCTGAGGATTCAACAAAGCAACGACTTCGGTTTGCCCGATTTCTTGTCCATCCAACACTATTTTTTCCAGAGTGTGCAGATGGATCTGCACGGCCAGCAGGCCAATCCGGACGCCGGACGCCGACACAGGAACTGCCATCAGCAGGAAGGGTGCATTATCCTGTGCAGGGGTGTCGGGAAAAAAATCGGTCATGGCCAGGGCATCACCCTTATCCTGTGACAGGATCTGTTGCCATACTGTGCCGAGACCGGATTGGGTAGAAGCGGCCAACGGGATCTTCTCCTGCACGGTGTACAGGAGTTGCCCGGTCTGGTAGTCCAGCAAAAAAAGATTGGCATAATCCGTATGGTGAGACAGCAGGTCACGGAAAAAATCAAGCTGTTGTCGGTGGATGGGGGATGACACCCCATCATGGCCACTGGTTGGTTGCGGGGTATTGGCAGCTACCGTGTCTGGATGAGGTGGGGTGAGCGGGAAAACTTTTCTGACCGCTGCCAATCCTTGAACCACTGGTTGCGTGCTTGCCATCTGCCGCAGTTGTTCACCCGATATGTGCAGGTATTGTTCAATCAGCATTTTCTTGAACAACAGAGATCTGGCCAACTGCTCCTCGGCATCTTTCAGCAACTCCCGATCTGCCCGTTCCGCCATGAACCATCCGGTCGTCAGGAGAGGCAGAACGCTGATCAGCAGGAACAGAACGGCCAATTTGCTCTTGAAGGAGAGAGTCTGTGGGAACATGGATAATCTCCGCTCAAATCGTCATCATATTCAGGTTCATTTCAGCTTTCCTCTCTATACTGTTCCGTAACACCTGTGAAGAAGGCGGGGGGGGCTCTTTTCGGCAAGGTGTAAAACATTTCCGCATTTCTTTCAACTTGCAGGAGGTAATACCCATGTCGTGCATCCAGCCCCATTCTCGTACACCTTATCTGGTTTCTCACGCATTGCACATGAAACATTTGGCAGACGGCGAAGGCATGCAATCGGTACAGAGCCGACTGTCAGGTATGGCAGGAGTATCGTCGGTGGAGTGTGACCCCGATGCAGAACTGGTATCGGTTACCTATGATCTGCGCACGTTGCACATGGAAGAGATCGAAGCCGCTCTGCACGATATGGGAATGGCATTGAAAGATGATTTTTTTTCGCATCTTCGCCACGCAATCAGCCACGTCATGGAAGAGTTGGAGGATGATGATCAATCTGCCAAACTGAACAAGCCTGATCATGCCCATAATCCGTTCATCTACCGCAAGCTGGCAGGGGAGGCGGACTCCTCCGACGACGGAACGGTATAGCCCTGCCTGGTCCATTGGCAAGACCGGTGGTTTGCCTGTTGTGGTCAAACAGGGTCCATGTGAAGTGCCACATGTTTGACATCAGGAATGCTTTGCAACATGGCCTGGATCTCCTCATCCAGGTCATGGCTGGCCTGCAATCCCAGTTGCCGACTGACATCCACATGGACAGCAATATGGATTTCCGATCCCACATAATGAATGCGCAAGTCGTGAAAGTTGCGAATGCGATTCTGTTTTTTTAACAGATTAAGCCTGGCGTGGATTATGCGGACGGTGGAGGGATCCGGGACCGCACCCAGCAGTTTTTCGATGTTTGCCTTGCCCAGGGAAAAGCCCGTATGGGCAATCCATGCAGCGATGAACAGGGCTGCCACGCCATCGAGCCACGGCAGGCCGACATCGGTTCCCACCACACCCACCATGGCCATCAGGCTGATCAGTACATCCATTTTGGCGTCCATGGCAGCGGCAATCATGGCGGGGCTGCGTTGTTGACGTCCCATGCGGCCCGCCACCACCCAGATGACACTTTTGGTCAGAATGACAGCAGCCAACACGATCAGCGGTGCTACGCCTTTCAGGGGCTCCCCACCATCGATCAATCGCCCGATGGCTTCACGGAAAACCTGGGTGGCCAGGACGCAGGTAAGGACTGCAACGGTAAAGGCCGCCAGCGGCTCAGTGCGACCATGGCCGAAGGGGTGTTTAACATCCGGCAGCTTTGCGGTTTCCCGCACCGCGAACAGAATAATGGTCGACGTGACCACATCGGTCAACGAGTTGCCTGCATCTGAAAGAACAGCCAGCGAGTTGTAGGCCATTCCCACGATGACCTTGGCCAGAAAAAGCAGAGCATTCAGAAAGATTAATACCCCGGCCGCCCGCATGCTGGCTGAAAAAGCCGGCTTGCGGCGAAAAACAGAATGGGTGCGCGTCATGAAAATTGCGTTTCCTGAAAAAACTGGTGGAACACGGTGCCTTTTCGGGGCAAAAACCGCAACAGCGAGACAGTCCATTGCCATTTGCCACCCAACCTGTCTGCGCATGTGTTGATTGTTCTGAAACCTGGATCTGGCTGGATTTTCCGGAAAGTTTCAATCATGCTTGCCTCCAGGGAGTAGCGTATGCTAGATCTGACCCGGGAGGCAAGACAATGGAAAAAGAGAAGATCCAGGAAATTGAAGTCAATTTATTATTGGATGCCCTTTTCTTCCGGTATGGGTATGATTTTCGCAACTATGACCGGAACTCTTTGACCCGTCGCATTCTCAAATGTCTGGAGACCTGCACCTTTCAACATGTCTCTGAAATCATTCCCCGATTGTTGTACAACGGCGAATTTCTCACCCGTCTCGTCCATGCTTTGTCGGTCAACACCACGGAGATGTTTCGAGATCCCCTTACCTTCGCGGCCTTGAAGGAACGGGTTTTTCCGGTCCTGGCCAGTTATCCGTTCATCAACATCTGGCACGCCGGTTGTGCCACCGGCGAGGAGGTCTACTCCCTGGCGATTCTGCTCCATGAGGCAGGGTTGTTGCGCCATGCACGTATCTATGCCACTGACATGGATGAGGAGGTGCTTGCCAAGGCGCAGGAGGGTGTCTATTCTATTGATCATCTTGAAAAATTCGAGGAAAATTATCTGCAGGCGGGAGGGATTCACCAGCTGAAGGCCTACATTTCTATAGGCTACGGCTTGTTCCGGATCGATGACCGGTTGCGGCAGCAGATGATTTTTGCCAATCACAACCTGGTGACCGATGGGGTGTTTGCCGAAATTCATCTGCTATTGTGCCGCAATGTATTGATCTATTTCAATGCCACCCTGCGGGAGCGCGCTTTTCGTCTTTTTTGCGACAGTCTGGGACGCGGTGGTTTTTTGTGTCTGGGCAGTTCGGAATCCCTGCCGCCACCGGAATGGAAGCTCTCTTTCGCGCCTGTTGCACCCCGGGAGCGCATATTCCGCAAGATGCCATTGCTGGAGCCTCCAGCATGAACAGATTGCCCCGCATTCTGGTGGTGGATGATCGACACGCCAACCTGATCGCCATGCAACGTCTGCTCAAAAAGGTGCCTGTCCAGGTGGTGTTGGCGCAGAGTGGTGAAGCGGCCCTGGCTCTTTGCATGCGTGACAGCTTTGCCCTGGCCTTGATCGATGTCCACATGCCAAACATGGACGGTTTTGAGTTGGCGGGCTATCTGCGCGGAACGGATAAAACCCGGAAAATGCCTTTGATCTTTGTCACGGCCTCTCTGACCGAGGAGCTTCACAGCCTGCGGGGCTATCAGTCAGGGGCAGTGGACTATATCTTGAAACCGATCGATGACCGTATCCTGCTCTCCAAAGTTGGCGTGTTCCTGGAGCTTTATAACACTCAGGAAGAGTTGCAACGGCACAGGGATCATCTGTTTGCACTGGTTGCGGAACGGACGGCTTCTCTGGAAAAGGCGCATACGGAGCTGCGCACCCTGAATCGATACCTCAATCGGGTGCGTGAGGAGGAGCGTGGTCACATTGCCCGGACTATTCATGACGAAATGGGCAACACCCTTGCCCACCAGAAAATGACCATCGAGTGGTTGCAACTCAACCGCCTTGACCACGAACAGCTGCAACGGGAGTTGGAGTCGCTGAAATGCCAGGTGGAAAATGCCATTGTCAAAGTGCGGGATATTACCCGCATGCTGCGTCCTCCCATTCTGGATCAGTGTGGTCTGCCGGCTGCGCTGGAGTGGCAGGCGACAGAGTTTGAGAAGAGCAGCGGCGTTCCCTGCCTGGTGGATATCGAATCCGCAGAGGTAGTCATGGACGCAGACCGTACCATTGCCATGTTTCGCATTCTGCAGGAATCTTTGACCAATGTAGCTCTCCACGCCCAGGCCAGTGAAGTGCGTGTCTCTTTCAGTCGCATGGGAGATTGGGTTAGACTGATTGTCGATGACAACGGTTGTGGTATCCCCGACGAGATTCTTATCGATCCACACCGGAACATGGGATTGCGCGGTATGGAGGAGCGGGCTTGCCAGAATGGTGGCGAGTTGCACGTGGAAAGCTCCCCGGCCGGCACCCGCATCACCGCCAGCGTGCCTGTTCACGACCTGGGAGCGGGAGAGAGAAGATGATCCGTATCCTGCTGGCAGATGACCACTCCATCTTTCGCGAGGGGCTTAAAAAAATTTTGTCGGGATACCCGGACATGGTCATTGCCGGGGAGGTGGAAAACGGGGATCAGGTGCTGGCGGCACTGCAAAAAGAGCCGTGGGATATTCTGCTGTTGGATGTCTCCATGCCTGGCAAAAGTGCGTTGGAACTGGTTTCCCAAATCCGTCGACTGCTGCCCGCACTGCCTGTCATGATCCTGACCATGCATTGCGATCAGGCATTGGCTACCCGCTTTATCCGTGCGGGAGCCAAGGGCTATCTGACCAAGGATTGCGGCCTGGCCCAGTTGCTGCACGCTTTGCGCAAGGTGGCCGCCGGTCATCGTTATGTGGATGCTGCGCTGGCCGACCTGATCCTGGATCATATGAGCAACATCAACGGTGAGGCTCCTTCCCATACCCTGTTGTCTGATCGGGAGTTTACCGTTCTTTGTCGCATTGCCAGCGGGCAAACCGTGACTCAGATTGCAGAGGCACTCTCGTTGAGCATTTCGGCGATCAGCTCCTATCGCAGTCGATTGCTGCAAAAACTGGGGTTGGAGAATAATGCACAGCTCACCAATTATGCACTCAAAAACAATTTGGTCAAATAGCAGGCCATCCCCTTCGACTGTTCCATCCATTCCCCCATTTTCCCTCCAATCCTTCTTTTGCCGTTATGGGAACGGCATACCTTGAATGTTTGTATGGCAACAAAAAAGCAGACAGGACGGCATAAAGATCCGTGTTTCGACGCTACCGCATCATTTTGAGTTCCCTGGATAATGGCTGGCTGGCGGAATGGCTGCCTTTGTTGAACGGAATGGCAAGAGATTCTTTGCCATAATCATTTGGGTTTTGAATGGAGGAAAATGAAAATGGGTAATAAGAGCAATGGTATTTTGCAGGCCGTCGTCCTCTCTTGTCTGTTGTCTGGCGTGGCCGGTTTCGCCATTGCCGATGATCATGGCGCGAGCGGCAAGCCGGGAGGGGGGGATCATGGAGTCGGCAGCACGGCACATTGGGGTTACGAGGGCGAGACCGGCCCGTCCCGCTGGGGCGAGATGGGATTTGCAACCTGTTCAACAGGCAAAAATCAGTCTCCCATTGACTTGATGAATGCTTCGGATTCCATCCTGGATCCCCTGCAGTTTTCCTATCAGGCGGCCTCCGTCAGTGTGGTCAACAACGGTCACACCATCCAGTTCAACCTGCCGGCGGGCAACTCCATGACTGTGGGCGGTAAAAAGTTTACCTTGCTCCAGTTCCATTTCCACAGCGGTAGCGAACACACGGTGCAGGGGAAATCCTATCCCATGGAGTTGCATCTGGTTCACAAGGCCGACGATGGGGAGTTGGCAGTGGTTGGGGTATTACTTGCGGAGGGGGCGGCCAATGGGGAGGGGGGTGCAGTCAATCCAACCTTGCAGACTGTTTTTGACAATCTGCCAGAAAAATCCGGTCAGACTCAGAGTGTGGATGCCCAAATCATGCCTGCCGCACTCCTGCCCTTGGGGCAAAGCTATTTTCACTACAAAGGCTCCTTGACCACACCGCCTTGCACCGAGGGTGTCAACTGGTTCGTGATGCGTGAACCGGTTGGTGTTGAGAAGTCACAATTGCTTAAATTTACGTCAATTTACGCAAACAATGCCCGGCCACCTCAACCTCAGAACAGTCGCAATCTTCTCAGTCGGTCGTCTGAATCCTCCGATGGCAAACGCTGAATTCATGTCGGGCAACCATTTGCAGGGGGAAAAAGATGAAAGTATTGGAAAACGTGCGATTGCGGACCTTGATTTTGAGCTTGACCTTTCTGTTGCTTGTCATGATGGGGATGGTGGCCTCGGTTGGGGTCAACAGAATGTCTGTGGTGAATGATGAGTTGGTTGGCATTGCCGAGAAGGACATTCCGCTGACAGAGATGATCAATGCCATCAGCGGGCACTATATGGATCAATTGGTGTTGACCGAACGCATTCTGCGCCTGGGGGAGTTTCGTTCTGCACAGGCCAAGGCCGCCGAGGGATTTGATCATGCCGCCAAGGGGGTGGAGTCTTTTAGCGGCAAGGTGGACGAGGCGTTACGTAAAATGGAAAAAAAGTTGCAGGAGTCCACGCAAAAGGCCACGACCGAGCAGGAACGCAAACAGTTGGGGATGTTCAATGAACAGGCGCATGCCCTGGGTCGTGAGCATGATCAGGTGGAAAAGCTTGTGGTCGAAATTATCGCGTTGATTCGGCAAGGCAAACTGCACGAGGCCCACGACCGCTCTGAACAGCTGGAAAAAGAGACGGATGATGTGGAAAAGGCCATCGATGGCTTGCGCAAGCAGGTTGGCCAATTCACCAGCGATGCTGCGTTACATGCGGAGCATGCGGCACAATCGGGTCAACAATTGATTGTCACAGGTTCTGTCTTTGCCCTGTTGGCTGGGGTGGTCTTGTCGTTGCTGATCCTGAAAACCATACTCGGGCAATTGGGATGTGATCCGTCAGATTTGGCGCGCATCGCCTCTCTGGTGGCGGATGGGCGTCTGGATGTCGATTTCAATGCCATTTCCCGTAGCGAACAGGGAGTTTTCGGGACTATGCGGCGCATGACGGACAAGCTGCGGGAGGTTATCAGCGAAGTTTCCTCGGCGGCGGAACAGGTTTCAATCGGCAGTAACGAAATATCGGATGCTGCGCAAACTCTTTCCCAGGGTGCGACCGAGCAGGCTGCCTCCATCGAGGAGACCTCTTCGGCCATGGAAGAGATGTCATCGAACATTGCCAACAACACCGAGAACGCCGGAGCGACTCAACATATTGCGCAAAAGGCCGCCAGGGATGCAGCGGATGGGGGGGTTGCGGTGGGTCAGGCCGTGCAGGCCATGAAGGAGATTGCCTCGAAGATTGGCATCATCGAAGAGATTGCCCGGCAGACCAATCTGCTGGCCTTGAATGCTGCCATAGAGGCGGCCCGGGCTGGTGAGCATGGCAAGGGTTTTGCTGTAGTGGCGGCCGAGGTACGCAAATTGGCCGAACGGAGCCAGACCGCTGCCGGAGAGATCAGCCAGCTTTCCACCTCCAGCGTTGAAGTGGCGGAAAAGGCGGGCGGGATCATCAACAAGCTGGTGCCGGATATTCAAAAGACGGCAGAGTTGATTCAAGAGATCAATGCCTCCAGCCAGGAGCAGAACCAGGGAGCGGGACAGATCAATCAGGCGATACAGCAGCTGGACCAGGTGATTCAGCAAAATGCGGGTGCGTCCGAGGAGATGGCTGCAACGGCAGAGGAGTTGAGTGCGCAGGCCGAAACGATGAGTCAATCCATCTCCTTTTTTAACCTTGGTCGGCAGGGTGATCCGGTCAGGCGCAGACCGGCACCGAAGCCAAAGGGCCCCGCCCCGTCGCCTGCTCCCGTCCAGAAGCGTGCGACCAAGGCACTGCCCGCTCCCGGGCGCACCCACACCGCGCTTGTTGCCCGCAAATCCAGCGGAGTGGATCTGAAAATGGCCCATTCGGATGACCAGTTTGAGAGCTTTTGATCCAGGAGCCCGCGACCATTCTCGTCCTGGTTGGACAGGTAAACAATTGTGAACGCAGGATCCTGAATCTCCCGCGCCGCCTTGTCAGCGATAAAAGCACACACTTCAGTACCGTTAAATACACTAGTCAACGTGCTGAATTTCAATCCGAAAACCCGCACATTCATGGTGCTTTCCCGTCAAAAAAAGGTCGCGGCCAAGGGCTTCGACCTTGGAATCCACCGGGGGGGGTACGCCCCCTCCGGATTTCTCCCTCCTCCAACTTTTTGGTCGGCTTTCAGGCTGAAAAGGTGGGGTGGGACATCGACGCCCATTGATAATATAGATTCCAATTCATGGGCATCTATATTACCATCGTCACTCAGCCATTCACCGCAACGCAAGGGTTGCCAAACTGGAGGTGTTTTGATGGGAAAAATTGTCTGTGTCCAGTTGGATGAAAACACCAGCTTTTTGGTGGAAAGTCGCTTGGAGGAGGATAGCCGGCAGCCGCCAGGGCATGCCGGCGAACGGGGGCTTTATCGGGCGGGCCGTGATACCGTGGCAGAGACGGCGGCCAGGAGTGAAACCGTGGCTCGCGCCCTGGAGGTGGCCGCGCCAGTGGTGCAGCGGGTGCGGGATGCCTTTCTCGCCGCCTCGCCCGATGAGTGCCAATTGGAATTTGGCCTCAAGTTGAGTGCCGGAGCCGGGACCCTCTTTACCGAAGTGGGGGCCGAGGCCCACATCAAGGTGACGCTGAAATGGCAACCCGCGAAACCCGCCTCCTGAGCATGAACGATGCCAACCGGCCCGCACTGGGGCCTTCTCTGGTCCATCTCTGCCGCATGGACGGCACACCGTGCGGTATCGGCTTTCTGGTGGATCAGAGACGGCTGCTGACCTGCACCCATGTGGTGACGGCGGCAGACGAGAAGCAGCAGCAGGTCAAACTCAAGTTTCCCTATCTGAACCATGCAGTCATGACCGCCACCGTGTTGAGCTGTCTGCCAGTCAAAGACCCGGATGGCAACAGTGCGGTGGCCAAATATGACATTGCCGTTCTGCAACTGGATGACTCTGCGCCGGAAGGCAGTCGTCCGGTCTGCCTGTTCACGGGTCGCATGGAGGAAGATCATCCCTGTTGGGTTCATGGCATTCCGACTGAGGCCGAAACCGGCGAGCAATGGACATCGGCCCGCTTTACCCCGCAACAGGCCAATGGCTGGCGGGGAATGGTTCCAGATAACCTGAAAAAACCCATTATTCGTGGTTACAGCGGCTCCCCGGTGACGACTGCAACGGGGGAAGCAAAAAATCTGGTCCTGGGGATGATCACCACCTTTGGGAAAAACAGCAGCGAAGCCTTCATGATCCCGGCAGCAGTGCTGCAAGAGGTGGCCGATCTTTCCAGGGTTGTCCCTCACTGGCGTCCCCATCTGCAGGGGGCAGATCCTTGTGTATTGGAACAGTATGTCCGCTGGGCCTTGGAACAGCATGGCACCCTGGAGTTGATCGGCCTGGGGGGCGGGGATTTGCCCCTGAGTCTGGAGCAGGTCTATGTCCCACTGCGCATGGAGTGTCGCGACGGTGGGATGGAAAAAGGCCGGGAGGCGTGTCGCTCCGGGGATGTGGAGTTGCCGGAGATCTTTGCCCTAGCCCGGGGCAGGCCGGTGACGTTGATTGGCCAACCGGGGGCGGGCAAGACCACCGCCCTGCGCAAGTTGCTGCACATCTGCCTGATTCAGGGGACGCAATCATTAAAACTGCCGCCGGAGACCCTGCCGGTCTTTCTGCGCTTGCGGCGGTTTGACGATGCCCTGCTGGACCAACCCATGGAAGTGTTTATCACCCGTGAACTGGTAGAGATGGGCAAGGATCGGTTGCCCGATGATATGGGGAAGCAGTTATGGGCACGGGGCAAGCTGTTGCTGCTGCTGGACGGTCTGGACGAAATTGCCCTGGAGAGCCGTCGTCTCCGGGTGGCGGAAAAATTGCGCCGGGAGCTGTTTGACCGGCCCCGATCGGATATTCATGTGGTGGTTTCCAGTCGCAATGCCGGTTTTGCACCGGTTGCGGAGCCATTTCGCCAGACTCTTTTCCTGGAGGTCAAACCCTTAAACCCGGAACAGGTGAAAGAGTTTGTGGATCTGTGGTTCCAGGCAGCCTACGCCAAATGGGAGAAGGGGCTACCCGCCCAGGCCAGGGAGAGCGGGGAAAAATTGCTGGAGGGTTTGAACCGCCAGGAAAATGCCACGCAACGCATTCTGGGTTTGACCGGTTCCCCCCTGCTGTTGGCCCTGCTCTGTCTGGTGGTGGTGCAGGGGGGAGAGATTCCCCGGCGGCGGGTGGATTTTTATGAAGAGTGTTTGAAGGTGTTGCTGCACCGTTGGGGAGAAAAGCAAAAGAGCGAATCCCCTCTGCTGGATCTGGAGAGCACCCGTTCGGTATTGCAAGTGGTGGCCTGGAATCTCCATCAGGCGGGCAGACGGGACAATATGACCGAACTGGAATTTGTCTTGTGGGCTGAAAAACGTCTGCGAGAACTGGGATATCCCGATGTGTACGGCGATGACCTGTTGCGATGGCTGCATCAACGTACCGGCGTTATCACCGGGTATGCGGAGGGCGAGTATGGTTTTATGCATCTGGGGTTTCAGGAATATCTGGCCGCTCGTCATGTCGCTGTTCTGAAGGGTTCCCTGTTGGAGGAGCTTTGCCAGCAGGCCGACCTGCAACGCGATGGTGATTCCTGGTGGAAGGAGGTCATTCTGCTGCTGGCGGGGATGGCAGAGCGCGGCCTGTTTGCCGAGATGGCCGCCCTGTTGCTGAAGGGGGTTGAGCAGCCGCAACAGGTGGAACTGCTGCGTGGTTGTTTGGAAGATGCCAAAGAGCCGGATCTGACCCCTTTTGCCAGGCTGTTGGATCCGCAATTCCCTGCACCCGTTTTGCATGCGGTGTTGCGCATTGTGAAGGGGGACAAATGGAAAAAGGTGGCCGACCTGCGCAAGCAGGTGGAAACCCTGCGTCAATCCACCACCGACCAGAGTGTGAAAGATTTGTGCGGTCAGTTTTTGGATGACTCATCTGTCCGGATGGAGAAAAAGTTTCACTTGCTACTCGTGCATGATGCCCGTGCAGAGAGCGTTGTTCGGGAATGGCGTCTGCATTTGAAAAATCTCGACCTGAATCTTTGGCCAGCAACGCAACCATGGCGGGATCAGGTGCTGCAGGTGCGCAGATCAATCGACTGGGTTGCCGTTTTCGTGGGGAAATCCCCTTTGCCTTGGGAGGATGACACAGCACAAGCATACTTGGCGTTATTTAACAAAATTTGCCTGATTACCTTGCCGGATGCACCGACACCCCTTGTCACGCCCTGGGATTCCTCCCCGCTATCCGTCGCCACACCGGAGGATTTGGCCAATCTGGTGCTGGGCAAATCCGTGGTGACAGCCGCTGCCATGGTTCTTCCTGGTCAGGCGTTTATCGAACCCCGCACCGGTCTGCGTTTGCTGTGGGTTCCGGGTGGATCTTTCACCATGGGATGCAATACCAGCGATCAGTCCGACGAACGACCGGAACATGAAGTGCGGTTGTCCGGCTATTGGTTGGCCGAGACACCCGTGACCAACCGGCAGTACGGCATTTATTTGCAGTCGACCAGCAACGTCGAGGAACCGGCCTATTGGCGGGATCGCCGTTTTTCCGACCCGGAGCAGCCGGTGGTGGGGGTGAGTTGGGAGGAGGCCAGGGCTTTTTGTCGCTGGTTGTCCGAGGGGGCTGACCAACCCTTCACCCTGCCCAGTGAGGCCCAATGGGAGTATGCCGCCCGTGGTGTCGATGGCCGTGAATTTCCCTGGGGCAATGATCCACTGACCGACCAGCACGCCTGTTTTGGTCAGGACTGGAATACGGGCAGACCCGCGCCCGTGGGGAGTTATCCGGCGGGGCGCGGTCCCTTTGGCCACCTGGATCTGCTGGGCAATGTGTGGGAATGGGTGTCGGATTGGTACGACGGAAAGTATTATGCCAACTCTCCTCCGGACGACCCACAAGGTCCATCAAAGGGCTCCCTCCGGGTCGAACGGGGCGGCAGCTGGGACAACGGCCCGGCCAACGTGCGCTCCGCCGATCGCAACTGCAGCGACCCGGGCGTCCGGTACGACGACCTGGGCTTCCGCCTCTCCAGGACTTGCCCTTAGCCCTTTTACGCTTTTTCCCTTTTCGGCGCGCAGCGTGCTGTTGCCCGGAGAGCTTCCGATTGGCGAGAGGGAGGCCCGCGTAGCGGCAAGCCGACCGAAAGACAATCGGAAGGTCGGAGGGCGGGGGAGTCCAGAGGGGGCTTGCCCCCTCTGGCGGATTTATTTCCGTGAGGCGGACGACAGAAGAGTGGCTGCAAGGAGCGGCTATGGTCTGAGACAGAAAGTCGGCTTGACAGCCGTTCTGAAGGATTTGGCGAGATCTCTACCCATGGCTGATACCACCCATTCATCCGACTCGCTCTATCACCG
>PEAG01000048.1 GCA_002753505.1 Magnetococcales bacterium HCHbin5
TTGTAGTCAGGTCGCCCTTCAACAAGGGGATCAGGCTACCGGGCGAACGGACAATTCCCCGGATTGACACTTCTCGGTCAATATGGATGCAAAAACATCTCGGACACACCCCCTGCACCCCACTGGGGACCGTGACGGTCCCCAGACCCCTGCAATCATTTTTTGAAACGTTTGAAAATCAGCTGGGGACCGTGACGGTCCCCAGACCCCTGCAATCATTTTTTGAAACGTTTGAAAATCAACAAACGGAACAGGAACAACCTCCTCGTGACTTTTTGGCCTTCCCGGCCGCCGGCGCATACGGATTTTCCCCACTGCTGGCCCGGAAAACAATCCGAATGGAGGCCCCCACAAAATTAAACTGCGCCCGCAACTGGTTCTCTAAATAACGCCGATAGGTCTCATGAATCTCCACCTCCCGGTTGGTGAACAGGATGAAGGTCGGCGGGTTGACGGAAACCTGTGTTGCATAACGGATTTTAACAATCCGCCCCCCCAGACGGGGCGGCGGGTGCTGGGCCGTGACATCCGTCAACCAACGATTTAACGCCCCGGTCGAAATGCGCAACCGATTGGAGGACCAAACCCGAAATACCGTAGGCAATAACGACGGCAAACCTGCCCCCGTCTTGGCCGACAGGAACAAAACAGGCGCATGGGTAAATTGGGGAAAAGCCAACGCCACCGCCTCCAGAAATTTTTTCCGATCCCCCCCTGACCGCCCCCCGGAGCCCGCACCACGCCGCCCCTCTGGCACCGAAGCCACCCTGTCCCACTTGTTGACAGCCAACACCAAACCACAACCAGCCTCTGCCGCCAGATTGGCAATCCGTCGATCCTGATCCGTAATCCCCCGCTCCGCATCCAACAACAAGACCGCAACCTGCGCCCGATCCATCGCCCGAATCGCCGCCAACACGGAATATTTTTCAATCCGCAATGAAATCCGACTCTTTTTGCGAATGCCCGCCGTGTCCACCAAAACAAACCGCCGACCCTCTCCATCCAGCACCGGCAAGTCAATGGCATCGCGGGTCGTGCCCGGCATATCCGACACCACCAGACGCTCCTCCCCCAACATCCGGTTGATCAAGGTACTCTTGCCGGCATTGGGACAACCCACCACCGCGACCCGAATCTCCTCGTCATCCGCCCCCCCTTCCTCCACCTCCTCGACATCCAACCCGGACAAAGTCGGCTCTGAACGACCCAATTGATCAAAAATCAGGCCGATCAACCGCTCCAACCCGATGGCATGGGTGGCTGAAATGGTCAAGATCGGATGCAACCCCAACTGGTGAAACTCCAGAGCGGTCTCCTGCCCACCCTTCCCCTCCGCCTTGTTGATCGCACAGACCAACGGCTTGCCTGAACGACGCAACAACTCCGCTACCGCCCAATCATCCGCCAATGGACCCGCCTGGGCATCGGTGACAAAAATAATGGCATCAGCCTCCTCGATTGCCACCAGCGTCTGCTCCCGCATGGCCGCCGCCACCGATTCCACATGCACCACCTCAAAACCACCGGTGTCCACCACCCGAAAGCTCTGTCCGCCCACCGTTGCTGCACCATACTGACGATCCCGGGTCAAACCCGGCGTATCATCCACCAAGGCCGCCCGACTGCGGGTCAAACGGTTAAACAAAGAGGACTTGCCCACATTGGGACGCCCAACCAGGGCGATCAGCGGCAACGATGGATCCGCTACAGGAGAATCAGAAATCATACCGGTACACGTTACCCTCATTGGTCCAGAGAAAAAGGCTGTTATCCACCACCACCGGGTCCGCCAACACCGCATCACCCAACCGATCCATACCCAACACCTGTCCCGTACCGGCATCCAGAGTCACCAACCGACCCCGATTATCCGCCACCACCACCTTGGAGCCCATACTCACCGCCGCCGACAACAGACCATCACTCACCCGGGTCCGCCAAGACTCCAACCCCTCCCCGGCACTCAGAGCCACCACATAACCCTCCATCTCCGAAAACAGCAGCTGCTTGCCCATCAACCAGGGTCGCCGGATGGCAGACAGTTTGTGTTCCCATACCCGCGATCCGTTGTTCGGCAGCATGGCCACCGCACGCCCCTGATGGTTGACCGCAAATATTTTTTTCACCCCCGACAACAGGCTGTCCGCCTCGCGGGAGACCACGACACTGGCCACCACATCCTGCAACAGATCCAACTCACTGCGCCCACCTGTAACGGAAAGATTTTCCGACCACACGGGGGAACCACTCTCCAGGGCAAGGGCAAACACATCCCCGGACGGATAACCCACATAGACCGCGGAACCATCCACTGTCGGGGTCGCGGCCCCCATGACCACCAAAATTTCGGGCGGCGTGGAATGGACCCATAACCGCCTGCCATCTTCGCTGCTCAGGGCATAGGTGCGACTGTCCAAGGTGGCAAAAATAACCTTGCCCCGTGCCACCACCGGCGCAGAGGTGACCGGCGCAGAGAGCTCGGACCGCCACAACTCCTTGCCCGTATCCCGCGACAGGGCCACCATCTCCCCATCCAGACTGCCGACAAACAGCCGCTCCCCCTCCAACGCGACCCCACCCGACAGATGTTCGGCCACCGTGACCTCCCAAACCACGCGACCATTTTCCCGATTCAACCGCACCAACCGCCCCTGGAAGGTCGCTATATACAGATCATTCTCGGCCACCACAATCTGACCGGGCTGCTGCTGGTGTTTGTCCGGTGAGCCTGCAACGGACGTCTTCCATACCCGGTTCAAACCCGTCGACGCTTTGGTCTGAGGCTCCACATAGGCCGGAATCCCCTCCACACTGCCACCTTTGACAGGCTCCTTGAAAGGGTTGCTCCAGGAAGAACAACCGGACAACAACAGTGCCACGGCGAATACCGCCGCCTTGTATACCCAATGATTCATTTTTTCTCCTCGCTCCCCATCCGTTCCAGTCTGCTCTCCAACCGACTGCGCAAGCTGCCTTCCGATGCCAGGGCGCGCGCCTCCCGATAGCGGGCCTGGGCCGCCGCCTGATCACCCCGTTGAGCCGCCAGCAACCCCTGCAACTCCAACGCATGGGCCCGATAGGGGGAATGGACATCCATACGGGCCAACAACGGTTCAGCCTGCCCCCCATTGTCCACCGTCAGATAGGCCGCATTCAATAACGCCAAATCGGCCAACAACGGCGAACGAGACTCCTTGACCAGCAGTGCCAACTGCTCCAGAGCGGCCTCCCGATTGCCCGCATCCGCCAACCTCTTGGCCTGCAAAAAACGCCCAAACAGGGCATAACCCTGACCGGAATGTTCCGACAACAACTGCTGCAACGCCTTTTGGCCACCGTCATTATCCTGCTTGATGAACAGCTCCTGTACCGTCATGAACTGCTCCGAAGCGATCCGGCTTTGCCGCAGTTGATACTCCCGCCAACCCACATAGGCAAACAACAGCACAAAAAACAGCACCAAACCACCGATCAGCCGCGGTCGATTGGCCTCCCAGAATTTTTGCACCCGCTCCGCTTCCAGCTGTTCATCCACCTGTTCAAAAATATCTTGCATGCAAAACTCCTCTTTTGAGCGGCAAAATTTACGTCAACAAGCCGCTG
This sequence comes from Magnetococcales bacterium HCHbin5, assembly GCA_002753505.1. Taxonomy (GTDB): domain Bacteria; phylum Pseudomonadota; class Magnetococcia; order Magnetococcales; family Magnetaquicoccaceae; genus Magnetaquicoccus. The sequence goes on from PEAG01000048.1 coordinate 3,607, forward strand.
CATTGGGCAACCACCGCATCCCACCCCAGCACCTGTTGCACCCCATCCACCATGTTTTTCATCAAAACAGCCTGTTCCGCCAATTCCCGCTCCCCCAGAATCAACACAAAGCGCGCCCCGGCCCGGTCTGCCCGTTTCAACTGCGCCTTCATGGAGCCCCCCAGGGGATCCAGCACCACCGGCAACCCCCCATCCCGCCACTGCTCCGCCAACAGGACTCCCCGCTGTCCGGCCGCCGCCCCGACCGCCACCAGATAAAGCAAAGGCGGCGAGGCATCCACCCGGGCCGCATCCAACAACAACGCCAACCGCTCCATTCCCATGGCAAAACCGATGGCCGGGGTCTGCACACCGCCCATCTCCGCCACCAGACCATCATAACGCCCACCCGCCGCCACCGCATTCTGGGTGCCCAAAGCGGTCGTCGTCACCTCAAAGGCGGTGCGGTTATAGTAGTCCAACCCACGCACCATCAGCGGGTTGATGGCAAACGGAAGCTGCAAATCGGTCAAAGTGGTGGTCAACCCCTGAAAGTGCTCCCCACAGGCCCCACACAAATGGTCCTTCATGAACGGAGCCTGCCGGGCCACCGCACGACACCCCTCCCCCTTGCAATCGAGAATGCGCAAAGGGTTGCGCTGCAACCGCTGACGGCAATGTTCACACAGCGACTCGAAGCGGGTTTGCAAAAAAGCCAACAATTGGCCCCGATAGGGCTCCCGGCACTGGGAACAACCCAACGAATTGATCTCCAACGTCAGGGAACTCTCCACCCCGATACGGCGTAAAAACCGCAAGACCATGGCCATCATCTCTGCATCCGCCAACGGTCCTTCCGCTCCGAAAAGTTCACACCCCATCTGATGAAATTGCCGGAACCGCCCCTTTTGCGGCCGTTCATAGCGAAACATTGGCCCCATGTAATAGATTGCCCAAGGCAATGTACGCTGCAAATTGTTTTCAATAAAGGCCCGTACCACCGATGCGGTCCCCTCCGGTCGCAGGGAGAGCGAATCCCCCCCCCGATCGGCAAAGGTGTACATCTCCTTTTCCACAATATCACTGGTCGCCCCCACCGCACGGGCAAACAGCTCGGTCTTTTCAAAAATGGGGGTCCGCAACTCCTGATAGCCATAGGAGGAAAATATCTGCCGTGCGGTCTGCTCCAACAACCGCCAACCAGGCATCTCTGCGGGCAGAATATCCCGCACACCCCGAACAGTGGTGATCATTTTATGGTTACTCCCTCTGCACCCGGGGCAGAAGAGCGCATCCGGGCCGCCACTCTCTCCACCTCCTGCACCAATCGATCCAATGCATCGCCATCCGCCACCTTGCCCACCGGCTCCCCATCCCGATAGAGCAGATTGCCACCCGATCCCCCCACCAACCCCACCGCACTCTCCCGCGCCTCCCCGGGACCGTTAACCACACACCCCATGACCGACAACTGCACCGGCTCGACAATATGGCTCAAACGCGCCTCCAACCGGGCCACCACATCGATCACCGGAAAGGTCTGTCGGGCACAGGTGGGACAGGCGACAATATTGACCCCCCGCTGACGCAGTCCCAACGCCTTCAGAATTTCAAAGCCCACCCGAACCTCTTCCACCGGATCAGCCGCCAGGGAGACCCGCAAGGTATCCCCGATCCCCTCGGCCAACAACAACCCCAAACCGATCGCCGACTTGACCGTACCCGCCAGCATGCCCCCTGCCTCGGTGATACCCAGATGCAACGGATAGTCCACCTGTTGGGCCAGCAGCCGGTACGCCGCCACCGTCATCCCCACATGACTGGCTTTCAAACTGACCTTGATCTCTGGGTAGTCCAACGCCTCCAGTATGCGAATATGGTGCAGCGCGGAGTCCACCATCGCCTCTGCGCAGGGCTCGCCATAACGCGCCAACAACTCCTTTTCCAACGAACCCGCATTCACCCCGATGCGGATGGGCACCCGTCGCTCCCGCGCTGCCTGCACCACCTCCGCCACCCGCTGCCGGGAACCTATATTGCCAGGATTGATCCGCAAGCCATCGATCCCCTGCTGCAAAGCGATCAAGGCCAACCGATAATCAAAATGGATGTCCGCAATCAGCGGCACCGTCACCTGACTCCGAATGGCTCCCACCGCTTCGGCCGCTGCCTGATCGGGACAGGAGAGGCGAACCAGATCGGCTCCCGCCAACGCCAAGGCCTGAATCTGGGCCACCGTGGCTGCGACATCCCGGCTGTCGGTGTTGGTCATGGATTGCACCGTGATCGGCGCATCCCCCCCAATCCTGACCCCACCCACCTGTACCGGGCGGGTCTTGCGCCGGGCAAGGGTCAACGCCGGGAGCGTCACCGCTTGCTCCGCTGCAACAGGGCTTCCGGGGTCAAATCCACCCCGCTCATCTCCTCCCCGGCGGCTCCCAAATAGGGCAACTCCTTGTTGCCAACCCGCAGACGTACCGCACCCGCATTCCCCAACAGGGCCGAAAAACGTCCCCCTGCCGGCACCCGGAACAGCTGGTTGGGCTGCATCACCATATCCTTCAGGATGCGACCCTGGTCGTCTTGAATCTGCACCCAGACCAGCTCGTGGGCCAGCAGAGAGACCGCCTGTTCCGACTCCGGTTTCAGATCAGCAGCCCCCCGTATCGGTTCTGGATGCCGATCCAGAATCAAGGCCGCCGGATCACTCCCCTTCTGGGGCAGCGGTGCAGTCGGCACAATAACCGGAGGCGGTGACTTGACCACCGCTGGCGACGGCTCCGGCTTGGAAGGCAACCGCTCGGCCACGACCGGCTTGCTGTCAGCCACCGATGGCATCGGTTTGACCGGAGCCTCCGATACTGTCAGCTTGGGAGAACCGATCGGTACCAACGGTTTGACCGGGGAGTCCGACTCCTCCACCCGACTGGGCAGCACCGGCACCAGCAGCTTGACCGGAGCCTCCGTCCCTCCAACCTTGGCCGGGGCCGCCGGCACCAACGGCTTGAGCGGAGCCTCCGTCCCCCCAACCTTGAGCGGAGCCTCCGTCCCTCCAACCTTGGCCGGAGCCTCCGTCCCCCCAACCTTGACCGGGGCCGCCGGGGCCGCCGGCTTCGGTGGCGACTCCGACGCATCCATGGCCACCGGCACCGCTTTCGCCGTCACCACAGCCGCCTTGGGCTCCTCCGTTTCCTTTTTGGTCATCGGTTGCACGACCGGAGCCGACTGTACCGGGGGCACAACCGCTATCCGTTCCGACTGTTGCCTGCCCTTGCCCACCGGGGGTGGCAGAGAGAGGTCCGGCTCCGTCTGATCCAAATGCTCTGGCGGCGGCGTCTCACTCCCGGTGTGACCCAACTGCTCAAACCAGCCCTTGGCCTGCTCCAGCAGGGGTGCCACAAAGGCCAACGAGATACCCTCCGATTTTGGGGCCATCGATTCGGAGCCTGCTGCCGTTGGTGCCGCCGGCTTGGCCGGTTTGGTCGCTACATTGGCCGCAGGCGATTCCGGCACAGGAGCTGCCTTGGCCGAACGGGTGGGTGCCGTGGCAGCGGTCGGTGTGGGCGCAGTGCGACCAACGGGCAACGGGGTCCAGTGGGAATCTGCCGTCTCGGGCAGACTCTCCAGCTCCTCGGCACCGCTCTGGGCCGCCGGCTGATCAAAAAAACGCGACAACAAACCACTGGTAAATCCACCCTTCTCCGTCTCTTCCTCGGGAATCAACTCGGAGGGCTCTGTCTGTTGCACGACATTACCTGCCGGCATGGAACCCGCCCGCCGTGGCGCGGTGGAGGGTACTGCCGGGGTCTGGGCCGACAGGGAGAGACTGGAAAAATAGTTTTCGTAGACAAAAAATATCGACATCAGGCCAATCACCCCCCCCAATACCATGACGACGGAGGGGCGATGGCGTGAAGTGGTCGGCGCAGGAAAAAGTTCGGTACGCAAGCTGTCATCATGACCAGAACGGGCTAGGTACTGCTCAATGAAGCCCCGGTCCGACAGTCCCAGGATCTCCGCGTACAGCCGCAAAAAACCCGCCACAAAGGTGCTGCCAGGCAGTTTTTCCACCTCTCCGGCTTCCAAGGCAAACAGATAAACATCCCGAATCCGGGTCTGCCGTGCCACCTCGCCGATGGTCAGCCCCTGTTGCTCCCTGACCTGCCGCAAAAAGGCTCCCACCTGCATCGCCGTCGGCGGCGTCTTGGCAAAACCACCCCCCTCCGGGATCCCCTCCACTCCCGACTCATCAAAAAAATTCTCCCGGGAAGCGGAGTCCCGTCCCCCACGGGAACGCACACGTTTTTTGAACATTCTCATCATTTATTATCCAGTAACAAAACCCGTCGCGATGCCCGTTCCGCAGCCTCTGTGCCGGGTGCCAAAGAGAGCATACGAGACAATAAAGCCCGTACTTCCAGCCGTTCTCCCGCCGAAAGGTCGGGGGAGAGGAGATCTCTGCCCGTTGGATCCGTGGCAAAAAAGGAGTCCAGCAAACGTTCCAAAACAGCCACATGATCGGGATTGATGGCCAGTGCGGCCCGCAACTGCTGTCTTTCCAGTTCAAAACGGCCGACCCCATGATGGTACTCTGCCAACGCCAACCGGGCGGCAAGATGGTGTCCACTGATCTCCAGGGTTTTTTCCAGAGCCGCCTCCATTTGGCGACCCAGCCCCCGCTGTTTGTACAACAAGGCCAAATTAAACCAAACATTTTCCGGCCCCTTCAAGGCCGGATCCCGGAGAGCCGCCCGGAAAGCCTCTTCCGCCTGCTCCAACCACTGTTGACAACCGGGGTCCACACTCTCCAAACAGGAGATGGCATGAACCCGCAACCGTGCCACCCCCAGATTGTTGTTCAAATTTCCGTCATTCGGCTGCAACCGATGCGCCTCCTCCAGGCTCTCCAGTGCCTGCACGGGCCGCCCCACCTGATCATAGGCCAACCCCAGGTCGGTCAACAGTGCCACCTGACCGGGTCGCAGCCGATTGGCCTGTTGTAACGCCGGCAGTGCCATGGTGGCGTTGCCCCGCTCCAGGTAGGCCCGCCCCTTGTCAGACAGCATCTGAAAGGTACGGGCCTCTTCGGTGTTGCTGCCGGCACACCCCGCCAGCAGGAGCGTCAACAACAATCCGCCCCACAACGCAACACGGCAACCTGGTATTCTGTCAATCATTCCGTTGACCTGCTCTCTGTAAAACCGTTGGTCAGGGGATAGCGGCGATCCTTGCCAAAGGCCCGACGGGTAATACGCACGCCAGGGGGAGATTGTCGTCGTTTGTATTCATTGCGGTCCACCTGCTCAATCACCCGCAAGACCACCTCCCGCTCCAACCCGGTCGCCACAATATCCTGCACGCCCTTTTCCTGCTCCACATAAAGCTCCAGAATCTGATCCAACACCGGATAGGGAGGCAATGAATCCGAATCTTTCTGGTTGGGGCGCAGCTCAGCGGTCGGGGCTTTGGTCAATACCCGCTGGGGGATGGGAGGGGTCTCTCCCCGCGCCACTGCCCATTGGTTGCGGGCCACAGCCAGGCGGTAGACCCATCCTTTCAACACATCCTTGAGGACCGAATAGCCCCCCGCCATGTCTCCATACAGGGTGGCATATCCGACACTCATCTCGCTCTTGTTGCCGGTCGTAATCAACAGTTTGCGTTTTTTGTTGGCCACCGCCATCAACAGGGTCGCCCGAATCCGGGGTTGAATATTTTCGTCGGTCACGTCCAGCCCCGTGACCACAATATCACGGAAAAGGTCGGCCAGTTGGGTGCGAAACTGTTCAAACAGGGAATCAATGCCCACGGTGACCAGAGAGAAGCCCATGGTATGCGCCTGTTGGGCGGCATCCTCCAGACTGTCGACAGCGGTATAGCGGGAAGGCATCATCAACACCTCCACCTGTTTTGCGCCCAAGGTATCGACACAAATGGCTGCCGTCAAAGCCGAATCGATCCCGCCAGACAGACCCAGCACCACCCCGGAAAAGCCGTTTTTTTGCACATAATCCCGCAGACCCAGGCAAAGTACGCGATAAATTTCCTTCTCCACGCTCTGTTCCGACGGCACGCTGCGAGGGGGAGGGGCAACAGGCTGCAATCGAACCGGAGTGGCCGATGGCGTCGCCACCCGAAACAGCATCAAATCTTCTTGACAAAAACGGGACCGGCTGATTTCCACCCGCGCATTTTTCCCCTTCAGACAGGTGGCAAAGGAGCCCCCGTCAAAAACCAGTTCATCCTGCCCCCCCACCAGATTGACATAGAGAACAGGCAGGCCGTGTTCCTGCATACGTTGCCGCACCATGGCCTCCCGTTCCCGCTGTTTGCCGATATGGTAGGGGGAGGCGTTCAGGTTGATGATCAGGGTCGCCCCGGCGGCGGCCAGACGGGCCAGTGGATCGCCGGCATGCCAGAGATCCTCGCAGATGGTAATGCCCAGCTTGACCCCCCGATAGGGAAAGAGTCGCACCTCCTGGCCCGGGACAAAGTAGCGTTGTTCATCGAAGACGCCATAGTTGGGCAGTCGCCATTTGGCGGCAAAGCCGACCTCCTGGCCCGCCCACACAAACACACCCGCATTAAACAACCCTTCCACACCGCGCCGGACTGTGCCATAAATCACGTCGATGCCAATGGTCGCCAACTCCTGCTGAATCTGTTGCTCGGTGGCGGCCAGTTGTTGCAGAAAAAGCGGCTTGTGCAGCAGATCTTCAGGCGGATAACCGGTCAGAACCAACTCTGGAAACACCACCAGGGAGGCCCCCAGCCCCTGGGCGCGACGCGCAACCTCCAGTAACATCTGCCCATTTGCCGCCAATGCCCCTACATGCGGATTGACCTGCGCGAGTGCCAGAATAAATTTCATCAGCGTTTCTATTGAGATAGCATATTTGTTGTATGGTCGTGTGGTCACTGCCTCCGGGGCAATCCACCGCGTCTCAGACCGCCCCATCTGCCAGCGATCCAGGTGGGGGTTGGGGCAAGTATATCCACCCGGATCACAAACGAAAAGGTTCCCTCATGAATATTCGCCATTGGGTACGCCCCGAGGTATGGAACATGGCTGGTTATCTCCCGGGAGAACAGCCGGATGCTGGTCGTCCATTCATCAAACTGAACACCAACGAAAATCCTTTTCCCCCGCCGTTGCCGGTGTTGGAGGCCATTGCGGCGGCCGATCCGGCCCAGTTGCGTCTCTATCCTGAGCCCTCTTCCCGACCGGTACGAGAAGCGGCAGCGGCGGCCTATGGGCTGGAGGCGGGTCAGGTGGTGGTGGGTAATGGTTCGGATGATCTGTTGACCATTTTGCTGCGCACCTTTGTGGCCGCAGGGGAGTGTGTGGCGGTGCCGGAGCCGACCTACTCCCTCTATCACAGTTTGGCCCAGCTCCAGGGGGGAACATTTGTCGGTGTACCTTGGGAAAGGGATTGGCAGTTGCCATTGCAGGCCCTGTTGGCCCATCGTCCCAAAATGGTGCTGCTTGCCCGGCCCAACGCCCCGACCGGTCATGTCATTCCCGTGTCCGTGGTGGCGGCGTTGTGTCAGCAGAGCCCCGGGGTGGTGGTATTGGATGAGGCCTATGTGGATTTTGCGGCGGACAACGGTCTTGCTTTGCTGGCGGAGCATCCCAATCTGATCATTATTCGCACCTTTTCCAAGTCCATGGCCTTGGCAGGGATGCGGATTGGTCTGTCTTTCAGCAGTGTGGCGATCGCCGAGCAGATGCACAAGGTGCGGGACTCCTACAATGTCAATCGTCTCTCTCAGCTGGCGGCGGTGGCGGCTTTGCAGCATCTGGCCAGCTATCAGCCCCTGTTGCAGACCATTCGCGACGAGCGGCAGCGGTTGACAGTGGCTTTGCGACAGCGGGGGTTTCAGGTGCCGGAGAGTCAGGCCAACTTTGTGCTGGCCCAGGTTCCCGCTGGCGGTTGGGGGGGGCAGGCGTGGTTGGCGGCGTTGCGGGAGGCGGGTATTCTGGTCCGTTATTTTGGCCAGGATCCGGCTCTGGTCAACCATCTGCGCATCACCATTGGCCGTCCCGAGGAGATGGCGCAGTTGGTGGAGCAGATAGACCGTCTGCTCGCCATGCAGTCATCATCAACGCCAGCCCCCTGATCAGGAGGTGTCATGTCAGAACAGCGTGTCGTAGCAACAATCCGATGCCATGGAGCCGGCAACACCTTTTTTATCCTGGACGAGAGCCGGGAGGAGTTGATTCCCGACTCTCTGAAGGGTCCGTTTGCCCGTTTGGTTTGCGACAGAGGCCATGGCATTGGCAGTGATGGGATTGTTTTTGTCTCCACTCATGATGCCGACCAGCCGCGGATGCGTTTTTTCAACCCGGACGGCAGTGAGGCAGAGATGTGTGGCAACGGGCTCCGCTGTGCCTCCAGGGCCTGTTTCGAGGCCGGTTACCGGGGCAAGAACCCGCTTGTTTTCAAAACGCTTGCCGGGGATTTCAAGACGGAAAATTTTGTCTCCCCCCTTCATCAGCTTCCGTTCGTCCGGGTGACCACCGACGCCATCTCCACCAATCCGGCCCGGATGCTGGCCAGTCGGAGCAGCACCCCCTTTATTGCCCAGCCGTTGTTGGTGGAGGGTCAGGCCTGGGTTGGGACCATGATTTCCATCGGCAATCCCCATTTGATCGTTCCGGTTGCTGATCTGCGCACACTGGATCTGATGGCGTTGGGGCATGCCATGGAGCATCATCCCATTTTTCTCAACCGGGCCAATATCAGTTTTGTCCAGCTGGTTGATCGGCAGACCATTCTGGTGCAGACCTACGAGCGGGGTGCCGGGTTGACCTTGTCCTGTGGGACCGGGATGATTGCGTCGGTGGTGGCCCAGGTGTTGGATGGTGCGGTGGACAACAATCAGCCGGTGGCTGTTCACACGGCTGGTGGCATTGTGTGGGTCACGCCCAGGGTGACGGAGGCGGCCATTACTGCCGAGTTGACGGGAAATGCCAGTTGGGTGTACAAGGGCAAAATCCATCTGCTCATCGGCGAGGAGAGCATTCAATTTGCCACGCAGACCAAAATTGAGAAAGAGCAATTTTATCCCGAGGAGGCCAGCAACTATGAAAAGCTGGCCCGGCAGAGTCTGTTTGACCGTTCCATATTGCGGGGAACCCCGTTGGAGCAGAGTGTGACGTTGTCCTGACAATCATACTTTTTTTTTAATCTTGTCAAACTATTGCAGGGGTCCGGGGACCGTCACGGTCCCCGGTGGGGTGCAGGGGCAAAGCCCCTGCATGTAACGGGCGCGCTTTCACAGAAGCCCATTTGCGCAGCAAATGGGCGCAGCGCGCCCAAAACGCCCCGCAGGGGCACTGCTGGAGGGCGGCAGCCCGACTGAGAGCGGGCAAAAGGTTATTTGGTTTGGAAAAAAAACCGATCCTGGCCTTGTATCAAGCAAAAAGCGTAATGCGAAAAGCGTAATGCAAAAGGCGTAATGCGAAAAGCGTAATGCGAAAAGCGTAATGCGAAAAGCGCAACACAAAAAGCGCAACACAAAAAGCGTAATGCAAAAAGCGTAATGCAAAAAGCGCAATATCCGAACGTTCTGCTTTCTTATCCAAACATTTTCCGTGACATAACCGTGCGGGTCGGGCTGCCGCCCTCCCAAGGTCTGCCCCTGCGGGGCAGGTTTTGTGCGCGTTGCGCCCATTTTCTGCGAAAATGGGCTTTGGGAAAACGCGCAGTTCATGCAGGGGCTTTGCCCCTGCACCCCACTGGGGAGCGTGACGCTCCCCAGACCCCTGCAATCGTTTAAAGGAAACAATCAGTTTTTGCCTCTTGTACTCATCTGCCGAATCAACTGGGCCCGCGCCTCCAACTTCTGCGCGTTCGAGTTCCGGTTGATCGCCCGATAAAGGGCCGCCAAATTTTCCAAACTGGTGGCCACATCGGGATGATCCGGACCCAACGCCTTTTCCCGAATGGCCAAAGCACGACTGTAGATCGGCTCCGCCTGCGCATACTGACCCCGGACAACACACAAAGCCGCCAAATTATTCAACCCAATGGCCGTATCCGGATGCTCCGGACCCAGCGCACTCTCCCATATGGCCAACGAACGATGGTGAAACAACTCGGCCTGGGCATACTGACCCTGCGCACGGTACAACAAAGCCAGATTGTTCAAACTGGCCGCCACATCGGGATGATCCGGCCCCACATCCGCCTTGGCAACCTCCAAAGCCTGCCGGGCCACCACCACCGCCTGCTCATAAGCCCCCGCCTGATAAAGATCCTCCACCTGATCGTTGAGCGCATGCCACGCCTCCCCTGCACCCGTCGCACCCACAACCGATGAAACACGCAACCAGGACTTGACCCCCCGGAACAGTTGGCTGAACCCCCTCATACCCCCCATCCATCCATCCAATCACTCAACTTTGACAAAACGGTCTCCACACACTCCACCGTCCAGATAAACCCCACCATCTGCACACGCCCTCTTTGTCTGTCAAACAATACCCAAAGCGGTACACAACCGATCAGCCTGCTCCCGCAACACCAACTCCGCATAGGGCAAAGCCGGATGACACCCCCAAACCGGCCTGGGCCAGGCCGCATCCTGACAAAAACGAGCAATCACATGAATATGCAACTGCGGCACACTGTTCCCCAACGAGGCCACATTCAATTTGTCCGGCTGGAACAGGGTGCGCAACGCCTGACTGGCACGGCGAATATCCTCATGCACCGGAGCCACCAAGGCCTCCGGCAACAGATCAAAATCGGTCAGCCCCGCCTGATTGGGCACCAGAATCAGCCACGGATAGCGGCTGTCATTCATCAACAACACCTGACAGGCGGTCAAACGCCCCAACCACCAGCAATCCCGCGCCAAATGGGGATGCAGATCAATGTCCGGGGCACCACTGTCCGGTCGCCCAAACGCATAAAAGGCGGGCGGCGTCATGTGTAGGTACACAGGTAGGCAGTGTTTTCCGCCACCCGCAAGCTGAACTCCTGCCGGGCCGGCACCACAAACGATGCACCCACCGCAAAATCCTGCCAAACCTCGGTGCCAGGCAGTTGAACCGTCAACAGACCACTGACCACCGTCATCGTCTCCAAACGGTCGGTAGCAAACGTGTACTCCCCCGGAGCCATGACACCAATGGTCGCCGGCAGCGTGGCTGTTTGAAAAGCAATGGACTTTACCTTACCCGCAAAATATTCATTGACGGCAAACACCACAGGCTCCTTTATGTTCGAGTATGTTCGAGAAAGTCCGCCGTTGCAGTCATCCCTGCTGCCAACCACAGACGAAGGGAAAATAGTGAACCAAAATCAGCTAAAAAGAAAGGGGAGAGGGGCTGGGGGGGCGGTTTTCCGCCCCCCAGCAACAAGCAGGAGAGGCAAAACAACAATGACTAACTGGCCAGTGCCAACCACTCCTCCGCCTCAGAGTTGGCAATCTTTTCCTCAACCACCGGCTCCGTTGCAACCGATTCGGTCGCAACCGCATCCGCCGCATCCGTATCCATCTCCATCGTTTCTGCTGCAACCGACCCGGCCGCAACCGCCACCGTTGCCTGATCAACAGACTCGGCCATAAAGGCATCCCAGGCCGCCCCCTCCTGCTGCTCAGCCAACACATCCATGTTGCTCAACACCTCATCCCAGGAGTCTGCCGCCGCAAAATCGGTCTCCTCCGGCTCTGCTTCTGCCGTCACTCTCCGCTCAACAACCTCGGCGGCGGCAGCCGTTTCTGCCTGACCAACCGCCACCGCAACCGGCTCTGCCTCAGTCACCACCACGGCCTCCTCCGGCTCCTGCTGTCCCGGTTGCGCCTGTGCAGCATGGGACTCCAAGGCCAGCACCTCTTGTGCGCGCACATCCTGCACCGCCTTGCCATACCAGCTCTGAAGATTTTCCGTCAGCGAACGGATATGCTCTGCATTGAAGGGGGGCTGCTGCTGGGCACCCACATGGACCGCAGAGCGCAGATCCGCCATATGAATACCCAAATGTTTCACCAGTTCACTGTCCAAAATCTCGCTGTGGTCGGCGATCAGCTGGCTGGAGCAGTCCAACAAAGCCTCTGCCTTGCTGTTGACATCCAGCAAAAGCTGTTTTGCCGCCTCCTGCCGGGCATCGCCTTCGGCCTCGGTGGCCAACCGCTGAATATCCTCCTCTGCCAAACCGCCGGAAATAACAATCCGCATGGATTGCTCCAGACCACTCTGCTGATCTTGCGCCGACACATTGACCATGCCATTGACATCCACGGCAAAGGTGACATCAATACGAGGCAGACCACGCAGGGCCAGGGGCAACCCTTCCAGTTCAAACTCACCCAAAAATTTGTTCTGTTCAAACACAGCATCCTCGCCCTGGGCCACCATCACCGTGACGCGGGTCTGAAAATTTTGCACGGTGGTAAAGGTTTTGGTCACCTTGCACGGAATCGGCTCATTTTTCGGGATCAGGGTCGAGAATCCACCCCCTTTGGTCCGAATACCCAACGAAAACGGGGTCACATCCAACAGCACAATATCCTGCAACTCTCCACTCAACACCCCTCCTTGAATCGCGGCCCCCATGGCAACCACCTCATCGGGATTGACGCCACGATGTGGCTCGCGACCAAACAGCTCGGCCACGGTCTGCTGCACCTTGGGCATCCGGGTCATCCCTCCCACCAGAATCACCTCATCGACAGCCGCTGCCGTTATGCCCGCATCCCGCAAGGCCGCCTCGCACGGCACCAGTGTCCGCTGAATCAGCCCATCCACCAACGCTTCCAAGCCGGTCCGACTCAGGTGCTGACTCAGATGTTTGGGGCCCTCCTCGTCGGTGTGAATAAAGGGCAGGTTGATATCCGTATGCTGGGCGGTGGAAAGTTCAATCCGTGCCTGCTCGGCTGCCTCACGGACCCGCTGCATGGCAAGCCGGTTTTGCCGCAGGTCAATTCCCTGGGTCCGCTCAAAGGTTGCAACAATATCCTCCATCACACACTGGTCAAAATCCACCCCGCCCAGATAGGTATCCCCATTGGTCGCCTTGACCTGAAAAATGCCGTCATTGATCTCCAAAATGGAAATATCAAACGTCCCACCACCCAGATCATAGACCGCAATCACCTGGCCCTCTTTTCTGTCCAACCCATAGGCCAGGGCCGCCGCCGTCGGTTCGTTGACGATACGCAGCACCTCCAAACCGGCAATCCGTCCCGCATCCCGGGTCGCCTGCCGCTGGGCATCATTGAAATAGGCCGGCACCGTAATCACCGCCTGCGTCACCTCCTCACCCAGAAAGCTCTCCGCTGTCTGCTTCATCTTCTGCAACACCACCGCAGAGACCTCGGAAGGGCTCATCTTTTTACCACCTGCCTTGGCCCAGGCATCCCCATTGTCGGACTCAACCACCCCAAAAGAGACTCGACCTTTAAAATCCTGTGCCATGGGATCCGCGTAGCGGCGTCCCATCAGCCGCTTGATGGCCAACAGGGTATTTTCCGGGTTGGTCACCATCTGTCGTTTGGCCGCTTGTCCCACCAGGCGACTGCCTTTGGCGGTATAGGCCACCATGGAGGGGGTGGTCCGACTGCCCTCACTATTCTCCAGTACACGGGGTTGACCACCATCCAGGATGGCAACACAGGTGTTTGTCGTACCCAAGTCAATTCCAATAATATTACTCATAATAAAGGCACTCCCAAGTCATTCTCATTGAATAAAGTAAAGATTTCCACGCATTCGCCCTGACCCTGTTGCAGGCATCAGCGAACGCCATTAAGGGAAGCAATGATTATGCCAACTAACTTTAATCGGCAAGGAATCGTCTAAAACTGATTGATTTTACTTGATATTATTGGTTGCTGCGGCAGCAGGAAGTTGGCCATATTGGTCGATGGTAGCGGGAATTGACAAGAAGCTGACGATCACAGTCAAACAATTTCGTCTTCGTCGAAAAGGGGGTCGGTATTGAAGGCCTCGGTCTTGGGTGTCAGTGCGACATGGAACAGGGCGTCCCCCTGGTTGACGACGGGCAGTTCGGCCCGGCCGATGATCAGGCCGGAGTGGGTGGCTCGCACCTCCATGCTGGTATCGCCAATGGGGTCCGAGATCAGGCCCATGCGCTCTGCCACCTCGACAAAGTGGCCGATGGTCCGGGTGGTTTGCAGCAGGCCGCTCATGGGGGCGCGGACCCAGTGGCTTTTGGAGGCAAAGAGTGGTTCGAGTTGGCGATGCTCCGTCTGTTTCTCGGCCGGTGGAATCATGCCCAGGCTTCGCATCACCCCCAGGATGCCTCGCACGCCGACGCGGACGCTCCAGTCGTCCAGCCGCAGTCCCTCTCCGGCTTCAAAGAGCATCATTTTTACCCCCATGTTGGAGGCGGCTTCCCGCATGGAGCCCGGGCGCAACGGGGCTTCGATCACCAGGGGGGCACGAAAAGCCCTGGCCAGTTGTTGCAGGGATTCGTCTCCCGGAATGATGCGAATTTGCGGCAGGTTACGGCGGTGGACGGTGGCGGAATGGATATCGATGCCGTAGTGGCTGCGGGCGATCACCTCTTGCACAAAAAGGTTTGCCAATTGGGCGGCCATGGAGCCGGTTGCGCTGCCGGGAAAGGAGCGGTTGAGGTCGCGTCGATCCGGCAGGTAACGGGTGCGGGCGATAAAGCCGTGGGCGTTGACAATCGGGATGCAGAGCAGGGTACCCCGCAAATGTTGCAATATTTTAAGACGCCGCACGCGGCGGATAATTTCAACCCCGATAATTTCGTCCCCGTGGACCACGCCGCTGAGAAACAGCACCGGGCCGGGTCGGCGGCCATGCAGTATATGGACCGGCAGATGGACCGGGATATGGTTGGACAGCAGGCTGATGGGCATATCCACCCGGCAGGATTCACCCGGTTTGATTGATCGTTCCTGGAATTGAAAATTAGCCATCCATCCACTACCTCGCTTGATAACACCCGTGCCTTTCTTGTCCTTTTAAAACAATTGCAGGGGTCCGGGGAGCGTCACGCTCCCCGGTGGGGTGCAGGGGCAAAGCCCCTGCATGTAACGGGCGCGCTTTCCCAAAAGCCCATTTGCGCAGCAAATGGGCGCAGCGCGCCCAAAACGCCCCGCAGGGGCACTCCTGGAGGGCGGCAGCCCGACCGAACGTCGGCCAAATTGGGCATGGCTTGGAAAAAAAATCGTTCCTGGCCTTGCATCAGAAAAAAAACTGAATATCCGAACCTTCTGCTTTCTTATCCAGGCATTGTCCATAACATAACCGTGCGAGTCGGGCTGCCGCCCTCCCAAGGTCGCCCCTGCGGGGCGGTTTTGGGCGCGTTGCGCCCATTTTCTGCGAAAATGGGCTTTGGGAAAACGCGCCTGATCACGCAGGGGCTTTGCCCCTGCACCCCACTGGGGAGCGTGACGCTCCCCAGACCCCTGCAATCGTTTAAAGGAAGACCGCAATCATGTTAGCGCATATGGGGCTTAAGCCCCTGCACCCCGCCGGGGAGCGTGACGCTCCCCGGACCCCTGCACTCACTAAAAAAAATCACACCCGAAAACCAAGCACCGTGAGATCATCCATGCGCTCCATCTCCCCCTGATAGTCCCGAAGAACCGTTTGCAAGGCGGACTTTTGCTGCTCCATGGCATCGGAGGCCTGCGCCAACAACTGCGCCTGAAAACGCTTGTTGCCAAAGGCAAACCCCTTCGGACCACCCAATTGATCGACAACGCCGTCCGTAGCCAGATAACAGACCATCCCCGACTCTGAAACCAACCGATGCGTGGTATAACGGTCATCCAGACAGGAATCCTTGTAACCAATACTCCTGTTATCCCCCTTGATCACCTGCAACCGGCCCTGCTGAATGGTGATCAGAGAGAGCTTGGCACCCGCAAACAAAATGTGCCGACTCTGCCGATCAATCACCACAATCGCCGCATCCAACCCATCATTGGAACGGGCCTGCTCACCATCCTGCTGCAAGGTGGTCTTGACACTGAAATTCAACAACTTCAACACCTCATCAGGATTACGCACCCCCTCATCCCGCACAATTCGCTTCAATCCCGCCACCGCGATCATGGTCATGAAAGCCCCCGGCACCCCGTGACCGGTACAATCCAACAAGGCCAACAGAACGGAATCCCCCTGAACATCGGCAAAATAGATGTCCCCCCCCACCACATCCCTGGGCTCCCACAAAACAAAACTGTCGGCCAATCGCTCCCGAACAGGAGACCAATCCGGCAACAGAGCCTGCTGAATACGCTGGGCATACTGAATGCTGTCCTGAATTTTTTTGTTGGCATACGCAATCTCCACCAACGACTGCTCCAACGCACTGTTCTTGACATTCAACTCTGCCGTCCGCTCGGCCACCTTCTCTTCCAGTCGCAAGGCATGCTCCCGCAAGGCGGCATGCAACCGATCCAGATCCCGCACCATGGTGTAAAATGCCTGCATCAGGCTGCCCAACTCATTGTTCTGGTCTGTTTGGGTAAACTTGATCGCAAAATCACCCTGCCCAACCTGCTGGCTGGCCTCGGACAGATGCAGCAAAGGACGCACGAACCGATGTTGCAACACTCCATACAACAGGGGGAAAAGCAGTAAAATGGCCGCAACGGTAATGCCAACCAGCTGAAAATGTAAACTGTCTATACCCTCCGACAGGTCTGCCTCATCCATGGCGGTAAACAGATAAAGACTCTTGCCCAACGGAATGCCCTTGACCAGAAAGTTTTTGCCCATCCAACCGAAGTGGTCAAACCTTTTTTCGGCAGCCAGCGTTGTCAAAAACCCCCAATCCTCATCATCCAACCGCTCCGGCAACTGCCGCCACTTGGGACCAATCAAAATACGTCCCGTCGGATCGGCAAAAAAGGCAAACCCACGCCGACCCACATGCAGATAATGAACCTGACGAGCCAAAAAATCAGGCTGGATCGTTAACGCGATATAGGCCCGCAAAGCCTCCTTGCCAAGGCCAACCCGGCTGGCTGTCTGGACAGATAACCGCTTGGTGGCCAGCAAGGCGGGCTGACCATTGTCCGGGTTGATCATAAACTCGGTATAATAATCGGCCTTCTCTTCTTTAAGCCGCTTGAAATAAGGGGTCTCCCCCTCCTCCTCCGCCTTGTTGGGTATCTCCCCCTGGGTATAGCGGGCATCCTCATACCCATCCGGCATCAAAATACGAAATTCATAATATTCAGGATAGGCACTGGCATAATCGGCAAAAAGCTGCAACAGCGGTGCCTGAAAAACCGTATAACGGGTTTCAGCCTCTTCAACCCCCAGATAATTGGTAACCAGATTGGCATGGGAAAACAGGGAGAGATTGGCGCGCACAGCGGTCAAATGGGTGTTGGCATTGGTCTCGATCTGCTGCAGCAGGGTGTCCATCTCGTCGCGGGTGCTTTGGCGTCTGCTCTCCACCAAATATTCACTGGCCATCCAGCCCAGAACAAATAACGGCAGCACCACCATCGGCACCAGGGTGAGGGCCAATTGTCCCCGCAGCTTCACGTCGGTTCCCCCGTCATTTTTTATGCGTCAGTTGCGCCTGCAGCGACTTGAAATTATTGACCACCTTGGCCGGCGGGTTTTTGGCAAACTCTGAACGGTCCAACACCTCCTGGGTGGGATAAATGATCGGATTGTTCAGATGGGCCGTCGACAAAAACGGCCTGGCCGCCTCGTTCACGGTCGCAAAATTGACCGTTTCCGCCAGGCGGGCCGCATTTTTGGGACGGTGCAAAAAATCAATCAACCGGGCCGCCAACGCCTGCTTTGGAGAGGCCTGCAAAATGGCAAAGGTATCCACCCACAACAACGTCCCCTCCTTGGGTACCACAAAAGCAATATTGGGCTCCATTTTGCCCAGGGTGATGGCATCGCCGTTAAACATTAACGCCATCCAGTATTGCCCGCTGATCAGGGGCGATTTTTCCCCCAGACCCATATAGCCGTAGGTGTGGATAAAAGGCTGCTGAGCCTGCAACAGGGCCGCCGACTCATCCAACACCTGCTTGTCAAAATTGTTCATGGAAAAACCCAGAGCCTTCATGGCAATGGTACGCATCGCAATGGAGTCCCCCAGCATCATGATGCGGTTTCTCAGAATCTCGGCCGGACGGAACAGCTCCATCCAACTGCTGACCTCGGCCTTGAGCAAATCTTTCCGATACCCGATACCCAACGTCCCCCAAGCCCAGGGAACGGAGTAGCGTTCCGCCTCGGGATAGGTGTTGCGCCACTTGCCGGGAATGTTGGCCAGGTTGGGAATGGCCTCGGCAGGAATGGGAGCCAGCCAGTTGGAACGCACATAGGCCTGAATATCCTTGGCCTGCACCACAACCAGATCAAAACCCACGCCATTGGTCTGGGCCAACAGACCATCCCGCGCCTCTTCGGTTTCAAAAAAAACCTCCCGCACATGAATTCCCGTCTCCTGCTCAAATTCGGCCAGCAACTCACGGTCCATGTATTCGTCCCAATTGAGCAGCACAAGCTCTTCACTGTGGGCAGCCCAGGCGCAGGAAAAAAACAGACCGACGGCAAACAACAGCGGGCGAAACAAGGACAGAGAGCGGGTCATCTCGTTTTCCCCTTAGCAATGGGTAGACAGGCTATCGCTGAAAGCCCCTCCCTCCCGACCGGGAGAGAGGGGGGAACAGGCAAACAGATCGGGTCAAAACGACTTGGAAAGGGCAAGAACCAGACGGCCATTGGCATGGGTCACCGGGTTGGCGATCCGACCATCCTTGTCCATGCCAACAAGGGTCAGTTCCGCCCCAAATCCGGCCACCTCGGTAGCCACCCCGATGCTGTAGTCATCAATACTTTTGGTGCCCAGGGCCTTGATGGCATCGCCATAGGCATGACCAAAATGGCCCTTCAGCGTAAAGTTGCGAGGCAACTCATAAGCAACCTGGGCATCCAGATAGGAGGCGGAATTGTCACCGACGCCGCTGGCATCATCCGAGTAGTAATGCTTTATTTTCAGGCTGGCCTTGTCAAGCTTGTAACCACCACCGATAAAATATTCCCGATAATTGTAGTCCAATCGGCTGGGAGAGCTGGGATAAAGGTACTGAATCAACCCCAGGTCCAGATCGAAACCGTTCTCCCACGCTTTGGCAAAACCACCGGTCAAGTCCACCTCCACAGCCGTCCCTTCCCCATCATTCAGGTCAATGTTGGAGGCCCAGAGCGAACCATAGAACCCGGAAACATGGTTGGCATTCACCGCCCCTTGCACAGCCGGTTGTTTGTCACTAGTGGTCAACCCCCGGGAGACATAGTCGGTGGTCAGGGTGAGACTGCCGCTAAAGGTCAGCCCCGCCCAACGCGGCCCACTCTCTCCCTCTGCGGCCAACAGGGGAGTAGAAACCAGGGGCATCAGCCCCAACAAACAGAAAACCCGTGCCGTCTTCATCAATAGCGTTCCTTCCTCTAGCGTTCAATAATATTGTTTATTTTCCATAACATACAGGCAAACCCCCGCAAGAGGCACTTTATACGATCACCTGGATGGAAAACAAGGTCAAAATATCGTCCCAGGGAGAAAAGCTGAAACTGAAATCGCTGGAGTGGCGGGCCATTTCGATCAACCCCAGCCCGGCCCCCCGACTGCCGGGCATTGGCCCACTGCGCCCTCGCTCCTTGAAGTAGGCACGCAATGCTGTTTTGTCCATCCCCTGGATCCGCTGCAGTTGCTGTTCCAGTTGGGGACGGTCGACGGTTTTGATCAAATTACCGCACGAGACAACAAAATGGTCATCCTTGTAGCCCACCAGCACCATACCGACCCCCTGCTCCCCCTCTCCGGTCGGGATGGGCACTTTTTTGCCGGAATAGCGAATAATATTTTGGACCTGCTCGACAAAGATGGTAAAAACCCGGAGGGTCTTGCTGTGATCGGAGCGTTCCTGCTCAACCCGGTTTATTAATACATCCTCAAGCATTTCGATCACTTCCTGGCTCATAGGCCCTCGCAGACAGAAAAGCACCCCATCCTCTTCGGCCTGCTGGAAATAGCGTTGAATCAATATGGGTTTCATCCGGCAAATATCCTATGACGTATGGGACGGGCACGACCCAGGTTGGTGTGCAGGAACAGGTGGCTGCAAGGCCACCTCAATAAAACCACTATAAAAAAACAATCAGTTCATGGTCATGAGCGGGGTATTGTCGTTATCGGTTGTGGCAACCAGATGAAAGGCAATATTGCGCAAATCTTCCCGAAACTCCTCCCCGTACTCCTGGGACATGTCGTCGTCTGCATCGTGATACCAATAGACTGTCACCGTGTTGCGGCCATGCTCTGCCGCGTCGTCCAACAGATCAAAAAAGTTCATAAAGACTTTAAAAGAGCTGCTGTTGAAATAAATAATGGAGAGATGGGCCTCAATGCGCTGATCATGGGCCTGAGCCAGATATTCAGTCAGCCAACCAAAAATCGGATCATAAAACTGGGCCGTGTTTTCTATGTAGGATTTTCCTTTAAAAATCAATTTGTTTTCCGAATAGATAAACTGAACTTCCGGTGAAGATTGTGTGGCGGCAAGTATCAGATCTTCCACGTCCATATCCTCTTTTGAAAACGTTCCATGACGACACAGCTCTTGTCCAACGCATCGCGTTTTACTGATCACAAGGCGAGCGGGGGTCATGATGGCTTGTTTTCCCTATCTTTGTCAATCATTTCCTTTGGCGAACCGCCGCCTTGCCTCAATCCGTGCAGGGTATTATACTGGCTGCAACCGTCAAGTTGGGATTTTATTGGAGCCATTGCCGATGGATGTTTTTTTGTGGGAAGCAACTGCCAAAACAGGGGGCAAACGCAGCGGACAGATAGAGGGTGCCAACCTGGGGGTTGTATTGGCCCAACTCCGTCGGCAGGGGCTCAAGGATGTCAAAGCCCGCAAAAAACCCAAGCAAAGCCGGTTTTTTGCCAGAAAAAAAATAACGGAAACAGAAATTGTCATTTTTACCCGCCAGTTGGCCACCATGGTCGGCTCCGGCCTGCCCCTGGTGGCCTGTTTTGATCTGGCGGCCCGCAGCGCAGAGAATCCCGCCGTGCAAGAGGTGACGCTGCGGGTCAAGCAGGATATTGAAGCCGGCAGTGCCTTGACCGATGCCTTGATCAAGGAGCCCAAAATGTTCGATGAGCTGTTTGTCAACCTGGTGCGGGCCGGCGAGCAGTCTGGCATCCTGGATACGGTACTCAATCGGCTGGCTGTCTACAAAGAGAAGGCCGCCTCCCTGCGTGCCAAGGTCAAATCGGCGATGACCTATCCCATTGCCGTTCTGGTCATCGCCTTTATCATCACCGGCATTTTGATGATCTTTGTGGTACCTGCCTTTGCGGAGCTTTTTACCGGCTTCGGGGCCCAGCTCCCCATGCCCACCCGGATTGTCATCGCCCTTTCCAACTGGACCCAGGCCAATTGGTATTGGGTCATTCTGTTTATCAGCGGGGTGCATTATTTTTTTGCCAAAGCCTATCACAACAGCGACACGTTCCATTTCCAGATCGATCGGCTCTCTTTGCATCTGCCGGTTTTTGGCATGATTTTGCGCAAATCCGGGGTGGCCCGCTTTGCCCGCACCTTCAGCACCATGGTGGCAGCAGGCACCCCCATCCTGGAAAGCCTGGAAAATGTAGCCAAAACTTCGGGCAACCGGGTGATGCAACAGGCCATTATGAGCGCGCGCACCTCCATTTCCGAAGGGCGCACCTTGACAGAACCGCTGGAGGCCTCCGGCCTCTTCCCGGTCATGGTGACCCAGATGATCAATATTGGCGAGTCCACCGGCAACCTGGAGCTGATGCTGCAAAAGGTCGCCGATTTTTACGAGGAGGAGGTGGACCGGGCGGTGGACAACCTCACGGCACTGCTGGAACCCATCATCCTGGTGATACTCGGAACCTTGATCGGCGGTCTGGTCGTGGCCATGTATCTGCCTATTTTCCAGATGGGTAGCGTGATCGGATAGGAGATACGACAGGGAGGCTGCAACAATTTTCAGCCGCACCATTTTGCCCCATGCAATCTTCCCTATTATCTGTATAATTCCCCCCCTTGAACACACACCATCCCACTCCACACGAAAGGTCTCCCATGCAAACCATGCTCGTTCGCGCAGTTGCTCTCTTCCTGACGGGATCTATTGCCATCCCCTATGCCCAGGCTGGTGACGAACCCCTGAAGACACTCAAAGAGCGGTTCAGCTATTCATTGGGATTGCAGATTGGTAATGATATCAGCCAAATGAAGGATAAATTGGACTCGGCTGCCTTCATGCGCGGCATCCAGGATCTCATGGGTGGCAAAAAGCCCATGATGACCCCCGAGGAGATGGCCAAGGTCAAGGAAGAGTTCCAGAAAACCATGCTGGAAGAGATGCAGAAAGAGGCTCAAACCGTCGCCAGTAAAAACCGCGCCGATGGAGAGGCTTTCCTGTCCAAAAACAAGGAGCGCAAAGAGGTCACCACCACCGCCAGCGGCCTGCAATATGAGGTTCTTACCCCCGGGAACGGCCCCAAGCCACAGGCAACCGATACAGTCAAGGTTCACTATCAGGGCACTTTGCTCGATGGTTCCGAGTTTGACAGCTCCTACAAGCGCAAAGAGCCGGTCTCTTTCCCGTTGGATCGCGTCATTCCCGGTTGGACCGAAGGGTTGCAGTTGATGCCGGTGGGTGCCAAATATCGCTTTTTTATTCCTGCTGAACTGGCATACGGCAAGCGGGGAGCCCCCCCCAAGATTGGCGGCGACTCCACCTTGAAGTTTGACGTTGAGTTGTTGGAAATCCTTAAATAGCACTGCGATACCCTGTAGGTACCCCCCCCTGGAGCTGTCGGCTCCAGGGGAAGATCGTTTGGGCAGGATAACGGAATGGAAGAATTTGTCCGCACCTTTGTCGCCGACCATGGTTACCTGATTTATCCGTTGGTACTGGTCTGGACCTTTTTTGAGGGAGAGACCATTGTCCTGATCGTCTCTGCCATGGCTGCGACCAGCGCACCTTTTATCAACCTGCCGTTGCTGGCCATTTGTGCCATGGCCGGCACCATGGCCGGGGATCAGCTCTTCTACTACCTTGGCCGCTTCTACGGTACCCCCTTTCTGACCACCCGTCCCAAGCTGGCAGCCAAGGCCGAGCGAGGCTTTCAATTGCTGCGCAAGGGAGAGGTTGCGTTCATTCTTTCCTATCGTTTTATTTATGGCGTGCGCAATGTCAGCCCCTTTATTGTGGGCGTCAGCGGCATCCAACCCCTGCGTTTTTTTTTCCTCAATCTGACCGCCTCCCTGCTCTGGGCTTCAACCTTCGTGATAGGCGGATATTTTCTTGGCAAGGTACTGGAGCAGTGGTTGGAAGCGTACAAGTGGCACATGTTGGCGGCCATTCTGCTCCTGGTGGCTGCGATCTATTCCTACAACCGGTTTAAAACCAAGCCCCCCCCGGAACAGTCTGCTTGACTGCCCCCTGGCCGTCTCTCCACCCCCCCTGATCAGTTTCCCTTGCTGTCGCGACACATTTTGAGTAGTTTGGTTCCCCGAAGGATCTTCGGAACGGCATAACTCGGACAACAACCTGCTCGGACGGGAAACGGACAACATGGCCATCTCATTGGTAAAAGGTCAAAAAATAAGTCTGGAAAAAAATGGTGCTGCCCTCCAGACCCTCTGTGTCGGACTGAATTGGGGTGCCATCGAATCACGCGGTTTCTTCGGTGGCACAAAAAAAACAGCGGTGGACCTGGATGGCAGTTGTGGCATCTTCGACAAAAACGGTCAATTGCTGGATGTGGTCTATTTTGGTCAATTAAGCAGCAAAGATGGTGCTGTTCTTCATAGCGGCGACGACACCACCGGCGACGTGGAAGGCAACGATGGACTCGACAACGAGGTCGTCAGCCTGAATCTGGCCCGGATCTCCTCCGCCGCAGACAAAATTGTTTTTATACTCAACAGCTACCGTGGCCAGGATTTCGGGGATCTCCCCTTCGCCTCCATCCGCATCTACGAAGGAACGCCCAGCCAGGTCAACCATATCCTGGCAACCTATAATATTGCCCAGGATCCCCAGTTCAAAGGCTATGTCTCCATGATAATGGGGAAACTCTATCGCCACGAAAACCAATGGAAATTTGCCGCCATCGGTGAAGCAACGAAAGACAGCAAGCTGGAACAGTGTTTGCGCACTGTTCAACAAAATTATCTTTGATATTCCTGTCAGACAACACTCAACCGAGGTAAACAACAGAACAAATGGAAACAATTTTGTGGCTTAAGCTGATTTTAATTCTCCTCCTCATTTTAGGGAATGCCTATTTTGTCGGAGCTGAAGTTGCGATCACCGGAGCCCGTCGCAGCAAGATTCGTCAATTGGCTGCCGAAGGTAGCAAAGCGGCAGCTCGCGTGCAGAAACTGCATCATGAACCCGAACGTTTTTACTCCGTTACCCAGATTGGCATCACCCTGGTCTCTCTGGCCCTGGGGGCCATCGGCATGGATACCCTGGCCCAGATCATGGATCCCTGGTTTGTCTCCCTCTTCGCCCTTCTCAGCAATACACCGGAGATGACCGAGTGGGCCAAACTGACCGCCTATCTGATTGCCTTCGCTATCATCTCTTTCCTGCATGTGGTGGGGGGAGAGTTGGCCCCCAAGATTCTGGCCTTCCACAAAGCGGAGCCCTTGGCCATGGCCGTCGCCTGGTCGGTGGATGTGCAGTATATTTTCTGGACCCCGGTCATCTGGGCCATGAAACATGCCTCCAATTTTTTGCTTTGGTGTGTGGGGCAAGGGGGACTGGTCGGCTCGCACGGGGAACATTTCAACATGACCCATGAAGAGATCCGCACCATCATCAGTGCCAGCGAAGATGCCGGTATCTTTAACCCGGAAGATTCCAAAATGATCCACAGCGTCATGGATTTTGGCGGCCGCTCCGTGCGGGCTGCCATGGTCCCCAGAACCGATATTCTGGCTTTTACCCAGGATACCACCCTGGCAGAGGCGTTGGGCAAATTCAGGGAGCTGCCCCATGCCCGTTATCCGGTCTACGAAAACAATCTGGACAACATTCTGGGCTATGTGGCCATGAAGGAGTTGTTGAGCGTCCTGGCTGGCTCCAAGGATGGCAGCGAAATGGACAAGCCCATCCGTGAGCATCTGCATCCGATCTATGTCGTTCCCAACAGCAAAATGATGAGCGATCTGCTCAAGGAGTTTAAATCTTCCCGGCAGCAGATGGCCGTCGTGGTGGATGAGTATGGCGGCACCGAAGGAATTATCACCCTGGAAGACATTCTGGAGGAGATTGTTGGTGAATATGACGATGAGTTCACCACCAGCACCCGCCGCGTTAAAAAGCTGGAGACGGGTCGTTATCTGGTGGATGCCTCCATGCGCATGGCAGAGCTGGAGTCCATGTTGCACTATACCTTTCCTGGTAATGTGGACTTTGTCACCCTCGGTGGCTTGATCTACCATACGCTGGGGCGGATTCCCAAGGTGGGGGAGATTGTCTCCATCCCCTCGGCCGAGTTGGAGGTGGCCGGTATGGACAACCATCGCATCACCATGATCCAGTTTCACAATTTGGCTGAGGTGCCTCTGGCCTCCCCGGCAAATGAGGGCGATGATGCGCCCCGGGAGTCCACGCAACACTGATCTTTCCCCTAACCTGTTCCCCCGTCATGGCATGACAAGGGCATGACGGGGGGATCCCAATGGAGGCGTTATCGCTCACCCGTGAAAACTGCTCCCAGTTTCCTGAGTGTCACCAAGCAGCTCGTTCACCACCTGCTGGAGGATCCCGGCAGCAAAAGTCGTGAGAAGGTGGATTTTTTTCTCTCTCTGGTGGTGATTGCTGCCTTGTTGGCGGTCATCCGGGACACCGATCCCAACCTGTCTGCCCCCTACCGGCAGATCCATGATCAGTTGGAAACCCTCTTTACGGGCGTCTTTCTGATCGAATATCTGCTGCGTTGGTGGGTTGCCTCCGATCTGCTGGACAATTTTCGTTACTCCTACCGCCGCCACCGTCGTCGTCATGAGGTGGGACACTGGGAGACCACCCTGCGGGCTGTCCGCTACGCCCTGGCACACAAGTGGAAATGGATGCGGCAACCCATGGCCATCATTGACTTGATTGCCTGCCTGCCCTTTTTTTCCTTTTTCAGGGCGATCCCCCTCCTGTCAATAGCCGCCCAAAGTGTACCAATCCATGTTCACCCAAAGTGTACCACCCGTGTTCACCCAAAGTGTACCACCCATGTTCACCCAAAGTGTACCAGTACTGACTTTCTTTAATTTCG